>JAJUGM010000005.1 GCA_029268165.1 Bacteroidota bacterium | reverse complement strand
AAAGCCAATGAAATTCCTTCTGTTTTGTATGCTTGTCAGGAAATAAATGTCCTGCAAAACCCAGTGATGCGTTCTGACAAAGAACCATTGCCTTCAAGTGCCTTAATAAAAGCACTTCCTATAATAGCCCCGTTTGAATATTCGCATGCCTGCATAAATGTTTCTCGGGAGGATATTCCAAATCCTATCATTCTTGGACTTTTTAAATTCATTGACTGAATGCGCCTGAAATAATCAATCTGGGTTGCAGAAAATCCTTCTTTTATGCCTGTTGTGGAGGAGGCTGACACCATATAGATAAATCCTCTGCTGGCTTCATCTATTTGTCTTACTCTTTCATTGCTGGTTTGCGGTGATATTAAGAAAATTACATGCAGGTTATTTTGGTCAAAGAGCTTTTGATACTCCTGCAAATAGAAATCAAAAGGTAAATCGGGTAAAATAACCCCGTCAATACCAATATCCCTGCAACGCATGCAAAACTGTTCAATACCATATTGCATAACCGGATTTATTGACCCCATCATCAGTAATGGTATATCCACTTCTTTCCTTATGTCTGACAGTTGCTGAAACAGCAGTTTAAGGCTCATACCGTTCTTAAGTGCTTTATCATTACTTTTTTGTATTACGGGCCCATCAGCCAGTGAATCAGAAAAGGGTATACCGATCTCAATCATAGAAACCCCGCACTTTGCCAATGTTTTAATTATTGGCACCGTAGCATTAATTTCAGGGAAACCGGCCGTAAAATAAACGGAAAGCCGATACTTATTCTTTGAATGAAAAAGCTGATTTATTCTGTTCATGTTGATTTTTTCTGTTAAAAATTCAATTATGCCTGACTTAATGAAAATTTATTTGACATTTGATGGTGTTTTGTATTACAACTAAATTTTAACTTCATTCATATACTGAATATAAGTTGAAAGATCCTTATCGCCTCTGCCTGAGAGTATAACCACAACAACCTCATTGTTTTGAAATTTATATTTATCGAGCAATGCCAGCGCATGCGCAGGTTCGAGGGCAGGAATAATACCTTCAAGCCTTGTGAGCCGAAAAGCTGCCATAAGTGATTCATCATCAGTTGCATATTCAAAAATAGCTCTGCCGGTTTTGTGGAGGTAAGAATGAATTGGCCCAATTCCGGGATAATCAAGACCTGCAGATATTGAATATGGTTCAACTATTTGTCCGTCTTCAGTTTGCATTACCATAGTGCGGCTACCATGCAAAACTCCCGGCCGTCCCAAAACCATAGTAGCCGCTGATTCACCTGTATCAACTCCTTTACCTGCAGCTTCAACAGCAACCAGCTTTACATCAGCCTCATTAAGATAATGATAAAATGCTCCGGCTGCATTGCTTCCTCCTCCTACACAGGCAATGATATAATCAGGATTTTCTTTACCGGTGTGTTCTTTCAGCTGCCATTTTATTTCCTCGCTGATGACTGACTGTAAACGGGCAACCAGGTCGGGATATGGATGAGGCCCGACAACTGATCCAATAATATAATGCGTATCTTCTGGATTGTTAATCCAGTCTCTTATTGCCTCATTAGTAGCATCTTTCAGGGTCATATTACCACTGTAAACCGGAATAACCTCTGCACCAAGCATTTTCATGCGTAATACATTGGGTTGCTGACGTTCCACATCAAGTTTACCCATATAAACCACACATTTAAGTCCCATAAGGGCACAAACCGTGGCTGTTGCCACACCATGCTGTCCTGCGCCGGTTTCGGCAATAATGCGTGTTTTCCCCAGCCGCCGGGCAAGCAATATCTGCCCGATAGTATTATTAATTTTATGTGCACCAGTGTGATTAAGGTCTTCACGTTTTAAGAAAATTTGTGTTTTGTAGTACTCCGACAAACGTTTTGCATAATATAAAGGTGAAGGCCGGCCGGCATAATCTTTAAGCAGGTTTCTGAACTCCGATTGAAATTCCTTGTCGTTTATTATTTTCAGATATTTGTCCTGCAGTTCCTTCACGTTAGGATAAAGCATTTCGGGAACAAAAGCCCCGCCAAACTCGCCATAAAAACCTTTATCGTTTACAGTAAAATCCATGGATTAAATTAGTTTTGCTTTTTTAATAAATTCACCAACCAGAAATACATCTTTATATCCGTCGCTTATTTCAAAGCGGCTGTTGATATCAACGCCATACAGGCCCGGGTGCTTAATGGCAGCAATAGTGTCAATATCTTCAATACTAATGCCTCCGCTCAGAAAAAAAGGTTTCTGAAATTTGTACCTTTCAAGGCTTGTCCATTGAAATTTTACACCCGAACCTCCGGGTGAACCCGATTTACTGTCAAATAAGAAAAAATCACAATAAGGAAGGAAGGGCTCAGTTAAATTAAAATCAAAATGTTCATCAATATTAAAACTCTTGATAATGCTTATTCTTTTAGCTTTTAGCTCAGATAATATATTAACATCTTCATTGCCGTGTAGCTGAACCATGTCAAGATTATACCGCTCAATTAGCTGAACAATTTTTTCCGGACTTTCATTCACAAATACGCCTACCTTATAAATATACGGCGGTATTTTACGCAGCAGGCGCGGGTCAAATTTTTCTCCTACATAACGTTTTGAGTCAGGGTAAAAAATAAAACCAAGCAAATCAGGCTTACAGGCAGTGATTTCGCGGATATTCTCACGGTTTCGCATTCCGCATACTTTTACTTTCATAGTATTTATTTATAATTGTTTGACAAATGACATAAATGCTAAAGCAGGATCGGGCTGATGCATAAATTGTTCCCCAATTAAAAATCCGTTGTACCCGACGGCTTTTAACGTATTAATCATATCGGCTGAATGAATACCGCTTTCAGAAATCTTTACAGAATCCGAAGGTAATAGTTTGGCCATTTTAACAGAACAATTTATATCTACCCTAAAATCTTTAAGATTTCTGTTGTTAACGCCAATTACTGATATATCAGGAGTTACCATTGACAGCTCTGAAGGTTCATGAACTTCAAGAATGACCTGCAAATGAAATGAGACGGCCAGACTAGCAAGTTTCTTCAGTTGATTTTTTTCCAGAGCGGCAGCAATCAGCAAAACAGCATCAGCCCCAATGGCCTTTGATTCAACAACCTGATATTCGTCAATAATAAAATCTTTGCGCAGAATGGGGATGGAAACCAGTTCCCTTGCCCGCATGAGGTCGCGGTCTGATCCGCCAAAAAAAACTGTATCAGTAAGAATTGATAATGCTGATGCCCCTCCCCTGAAATACCCTGTTGTCACTTCTTCAATGGTTACTTCATCATTAATAACACCTTTGGAAGGCGATTTACGTTTAAACTCTGCAATAATACCGGTTTTCTCATTGTCAAGCAAAGCATCAGTCAATGCGAGAGTTTTATGGTTAAAATATTTGTTTTTCTCAAGTTCTTTCAGGGGTTTTTTCAGTAACTTTTCAGCTACTTCCTGTTTTTTGTGGTGAATTATTTTGTCGAGTATGTTCATGCCTGCATCTCAATTAAATTCTTAAATGCTTTTAGTGCATTACCACTTTTTATGGAATCCTGTGCCATGTAAATACATTCGTGCATATCCTTTTCCGGGAAATAACAATGTAATGCTGCAGCACTGTTGGCAACCACTACCATTTGCTGAGCCTCAGTACCTTTACCTTCAAGAATATTACGGAAAATCTGTGCTGATTCTTCAATCGTTTTACCTCCCTGAAGGTTCTCTGGGTTAATATGTTTAAAACCCAGAGCCTCCGGGGATGAAATCTGTTCAGCACCATTAAATATAATTTTAACATCATCTGTGAGTGAGATTTCATCATAACCGTCAAGGCTGTGGATGATAATAAATTTTTTCCCTGACTGCTGGTAAAGATAACTGTAAAGCCGGGCTAATTCAAGGCTGAACACACCCACAAATTGTTTTTGCGGCATGCTGGGATTGACCATCGGTCCTAACATATTATAAAATGTTTTTATCTTCAATGCTTTTCGCACAGGTGCCACGTTTTTCATGGCCGGATTAAACAAGGGGGCATGCAGGAAACATACCCGGGTTTTTTCCATTTCGCGCTTCAGTTTATTGGCATCAGCTGAAAATTTATAGCCAAAATATTCGAGAATATTTGATGATCCGCAGCCTGAGGAAACACCATAGTTGCCGTGTTTGGCCACACAGGCTCCGGCGCCGGCCAACACAAATGTAGTAATCGTTGAGATATTGAATGTATCTTTACCGTCGCCTCCTGTGCCACAGACATCAATAGTATCAAAATCAGAAAGATCGACCTTAAGGCACAGGTTAAGCAAGGCATCTCTGAAACCTGCAAGCTCATCAACCGTAATACTGCGCATCAGATATACGGTAATGAAAGCGGCAATTTCAGGTTCACTATACTTTCCGCCGGCTATATTAGTCAGTACCTCACCTGCTTCAGCACGGGTAAGGGTTTTATGTTCAAACAGGTAATTTAGAATTTTTCGCATAGTCAAATATATTTAAATGTAAAGTTTTTAAGATGAATGTAACCAGTTTTTTATTATATCAAGTCCTGTCCCGGTCATTACGGATTCGGGGTGATACTGTACTCCCCTTACATCAAATTGTTTATGGCTAATGCCCATAATCAGGCCGCTTTCATCAACACTGGTAATTTCAAGACAATCGGGTAATCCGTTGCGGTCAATAACCCATGAATGATAACGTCCGGCCTCAAATTTCAACGGTAAGGAAGCGTATAAAGGGTCATCAGGTTTTGTAACAATAATCATGCTCGAAATACCATGATACACCTTATCGAGATTAACCAGTGATGCTCCAAAGGCCTCGCCAATAGCCTGATGCCCCAAACATACTCCAAGAATGCTTTTTGACGGAGCATACTTTCTGATCAGATCAAGACATATTCCGGCTTCAACCGGAATGCCAGGACCGGGTGATAACAGTATTTTATCATATTCCGATACTGCTTCCAGTGTGATTTCATCATTTCTGAACACTGCAAGCGGGTCTGAGGTAAGTTTACCTATGTAATGCACCAGGTTATAGGTAAACGAATCGTAATTATCAATAATCAATATTTTCTTCATAAGATTCTTTTTTCAGAATTTATTTTATTTCAGCAGCCATTTCAATGGCTTTCTTTAAAGCGCCCAGTTTGTTATTTACCTCCTGAAGTTCACTTTCTTCCTTAGAGATAGCGACTATGCCTGCACCTGCCTGATAAAACAGGAAATTGTTTTTACTCAGGAAGGTGCGGATTAAGATGGCATGATTGAAGGTTCCGTTAAAGTCAATAAATCCTATGGCTCCTCCGTAATATCCGCGTGCCTGGTTCTCATACTGGTCTATCAACTGCATGGCTTTATACTTTGGCGCACCCGAGAGGGTACCTGCCGGAAAGGTTGCGGTCATCATATCGATCACTCCTGAGGAATCATGCAATTCGCCTGAAACTGTTGACACCATGTGCAACACATGAGAATAATATTGAATTTCACGGTAGCTTTCCACTTTCACATTGTCTGCATGCCGACTTAAATCGTTTCGCGCAAGGTCAACAAGCATTACATGCTCGGCATTTTCTTTAATGTCGGTTGATAACTGCTGAGCAAGCTGTTTGTCCTTTTCATCGTCACCTGTCCGTTTAAAAGTGCCCGCTATGGGGTTAATATACGCTTTTCTTTTTTGTATCTTAAGCTGAGCCTCGGGTGATGACCCGAAAATTTTATAGCTGCCATAATCAAAGTAAAACAGATATGGCGAAGGATTGATTGAACGAAGAGCTCTGTAAACATTGAATTCATCACCTGAAAACTTTTGAGAAAACTGGCGTGAAAGCACGATCTGAAATACATCTCCGCGGTAACAATGTTTCTTTCCGGCTGTTACCATTTTAATATATTCATCATCAGTAATATTTGAGTACTCTGCCCCTTCGGGTTTGAACGGATAGGTGGCAAAATTCTTACTGTTTAGTAATGATTCAATTTTTTCACTCTCACTTGGTTCGTTACCAAATTGATTTTCTATGATGTACAGTATGTTTTGAAAATGATTGATGGCAATAACGAACTTATAAAAGCTGTATCTGATGTCGGGTATCTTATAATCTTCCTTCACAGGCGCCTGAAGAGATATTTTTTCAAAATATTTTACAGCATCATAACAGGCGTAACCAAATAACCCGTTAACAGGTATTTTACCGTCAGTTTCTTCAGGGTGAAAACACTGAATAAATTCGTTAAATTGTTTTTCAAAAGAACTAAGTTTTCCTTTTGCAGTGGTACCATCGGGATAAGAAATAGCGTATTCATGATTATCCGCTGTAAAGGTTGCAACAGGTTTGAGGCAGATGAATGAAAAACTGTTTTCATTACCATGATAATCAGAACTCTCGAGCAAAATACTATTGGGAAATATATCCCTAATTTTTAAGTAAATGCTTACAGGCGTAATAACATCGGCCAGTAAGCGTTTGGAAACTGTTTTAAATCTGAATTTTTTCATTTTTTATAGTTTTTATTTGATCATTTGTTTGATAAAGCATATAAAACACAAGCGGCCTACCGTGAGAACGATAGGCCGCTTATATATTATCAGTATATACAATAGGTGCAGTTCCTCACGGTTTATTAAGAACACGTAAGCTCCACCACCACCATATTGTATATATTCTGTTCATTTTTCTGTCAATTCATTATGCAAATATAAAAGGAGTAATTAAAAAAACAAATAATCAGGCTACTTTTAATCGCTGCATATTCACTTTTTCTATTTTTGATTTGGCATAGTCGCATGTAATGTTAATTTCATTTTCGTTGCTTGAAGGCAATTCAAACATGGCGTCAATCATAACAGCCTCACATATTGACCGAAGCCCGCGGGCGCCAAGTTTGAATTCAATAGCTTTATCAACAATATAGTCGAGGGTTTCCTCATCAAAGCTCAGTTTAATGCCGTCGAGTTCAAAAAGTTTGACATATTGTTTGATTATGGCATTTTTAGGCTCGGTAAGTATGCTGCGTAAAGCTTTCCGGTCGAGCGGGTGCAAATAAGTGAGCATGGGTAGGCGTCCGATAATTTCGGGAATCATACCATAGGCGCGCAGGTCTTGTGGTGCAATATATTGCATGAGGTTATTCCGGTCAATAATATCGGTGCGGCGTGCTGCATTGTAACCAACAACGGTAGTATTAAGCCTCTGGGCTATTTTTCTTTCAATACCTTCAAATGCTCCGCCACAGATGAAAAGAATATTACGCGTATCTACCGGTATCATTTTCTGATCCGGGTGTTTCCGGCCACCTTGTGGTGGTACGTTCACCACAGAGCCCTCAAGTAATTTCAGTAAGCCCTGCTGTACGCCTTCGCCTGAAACATCGCGAGTAATTGATGGATTATCGCCTTTGCGGGCAATTTTGTCTATTTCATCGATAAAAACAATGCCTTTTTCGGCTGCTGCAACATTATAATCAGCAACCTGCAAAAGGCGTGACAAAATACTTTCAATATCTTCGCCCACATACCCGGCTTCAGTAAGCACCGTTGCGTCAACAATAGTGAATGGTACATGGAGCAACTTTGCTATTGTTCTGGCCAATAATGTTTTTCCTGTACCGGTTTCGCCAACCAGTATTATATTTGATTTTTCAATTTCAACCTCTTCAGCGTCCTTACGGTTTGCCTGCATTAATCTTTTGTAATGGTTATAAACGGCAACTGAAATGATTTTCTTTGCTTCCTCCTGCCCTATAACGTATAAATCAAGAAATTTCTTTATTTCCTTGGGTTTAATGAGTTTAATAGAATTCATGTCGAAAGGGTGGCTTTTCTTGCCCTCCTCCTGTACAATTTCATAAGCCTGTTCAACGCACATATCGCATATATGCCCTGAAATTCCGGCTATAAGAAGATTGGTTTCCCGCTTATCTCTTCCGCAAAAGGAACATTTATCCATTGGTAAAACCTCATTAAATAATTTAACGAAAACGATATGGTAAAGTTACAAATCAATTTTTAAATACCCGTTATTTCTTTTTACTTCTTTCCAGCACTTCATCAATCATTCCATATTCCATGGCTTCAGTAGCTGTCATCCAGTAATCGCGGTCGGCATCTTTTTCAACTTTTTCAACAGGTTTTCCTGAATGTAAGGCAATAATGTTGTACAATTCAGCGCGAAGTTTAAGTATTTCCCTTGCTGTTATTTCGATATCGGCGGCCTGGCCCTGAACGCCTCCCATTGGCTGATGAATCATAATCCGCGAATGTTTCAAAGCCGAACGCTTGCCTTTAGTCCCTGCACATAATAAAACAGCTCCCATTGATGCTGCCATACCCGTGCAGATGGTTGCCACATCGCATGAAATATACTGCATAGTATCATAAATACCCAGTCCGGCATGTACATGGCCTCCTGGCGTGTTAAAATAAATCTGAATATCTTTCCCCGGGTCAGCTGAATCGAGGTATAATAACTGTGCCTGAATAACATTAGCTACAAAATCGTCAATCGGAAGCCCCAGAAAAATAATCCTGTCCATCATAAGCCTTGAAAAAACATCCATCTGGGCAACATTAAGCTGGCGTTCTTCAATAATGGTAGGTGATATATAACTATTCGCCACAGAGATATAACGTTGTATGCCCAGACTGCTTATGCCAGCATGTCCGGTTGCATATTTTATAAAGTCATTATTTTGATTCATAAGAGTTGTTATTTATGTTAAGATAACTATTTTTCAAGTAATTTGTTGAATTTTTCCAGTGTAATTTCTTTCTCGTCAAGTTTTACATTCTTTTTAACAAATTCATAAACTTTATTTTCAAGTAGTCTCTCGGAATAACGCCTGATTTCATTTCTGTTTTTCAAGGCCTCATCAACATAATTTGCAAGAGTTTCTTCGGGCACATTAGTAATTCCGTAATATTGCAGAAACTGCAGACGATAATTAAAACCTATATATGAACGCAATTCTTCCTCGGTTATCCTGATATCATTTTCACGGGCTATCTTCGATTTGATCAACTGCCATTTCAGGTCATCAATAAACTGGTCAAAATCCTTTTCTATCTGTTCTTTTGTTAATTTGCCCTCATTAACTTTCAGCATCCATCTCTTTAAAAATTCGTCCGGCAGGTCTTTTTTAAACTTTTTTAAATAATAATCCCTTACGTCCTGGGCAAACTTGTACTCGCTTTCGCGTTCAAATGTATTTTTCAGTTCATCATCAACTTTCTGAAGAAATTCCTCCTCAGATTTGACCACATCTTTACCATACAGTTTGTCAAAAAATTCCTGGTTAATTTCCGGTTTTTCAAATACCGAAACCGATTTGACGGTAAGCTGAAAATTGCCTTTTATCTTACTCAGCTTTTCTTTGTCGGTTTTCAGCAAGGCTGCCAGGTCAATCTCATTAGGGAATGCTTTGTGAAGGTCAATAGTAAGTACTGAACCTTTTTGTAAGCCTTTAAATTTTTTCTTCAGTTTGTCGTCCTTAATAAACTCAAGATAAATAACAGCATCCTCAACCCTCATACCATCTGTAAACGGATTGTCCTGTTTATCAACCTGAACCAGGTCAACCTTAATCATTTCATTCTCTGTAATTACATTTGTTTCTTTATAATTTCCAAAGCGTGACCTGAGTCTGTCGATATGCTTATTTCGTGCATCTTCGTCAATCTTAATTTTATAATAAGGAATTTTTTCCTTGTTGGTTACCGGCGCATCAAATTCAGGCGCCATACCGATATCAAATGTAAATTCAAACGAAGTCTGGGTTTCCCAGTTTATTTCAGGTTCTTTATCTTCATGTGGCAACGGGTCGCCTAAGATATGGAGTTTTTCTTTTTCAAAAAAATCACTCATTGACTCTTCGAGTATTTTACCCACTTCTTCAGCCAGCACAGATTTTCCAATCATTTTGCGAACAATACCCATAGGTACCATGCCCGGACGGAATCCGTCAAGCCTTGCCTTTTTTCTGTAATCCTTAAGGATATTTTCAACTTTTTCCTCGTAGTCAGCTTTGTCTATAACAACTTTCACTACGGCAGTTAAATCATCAATGTTGGTTTTCGTAATATTCATTCTATCTTAAAATAAAAATAAATAATCAATTTGAATGTATAACCTAAAATCTTAATGTATATCAGCTTATTTCAAGAATTAAGTCCAAGTGTATACATTAATTTTCTTACACATTTACTCCCTATCTATCGGGGTTCCTTCAGAAAGGCTGCATCATTCGCTATTGCTTATGATGTAATCCTCTCTTCGTGCGGATGAAGGGACTCGAACCCCCACGCCTTTCGGCACAAGATCCTAAGTCTTGCGCGGCTACCAATTACGCCACATCCGCCTTATAATATGATAATGCAAAACTCCGCCTGCCAAAAAATATCAGGTCATTGCATTACCAGTTAATAAGTCGGCGCAAAGTTATTATTTTTTAATATTATTAGAAAACATGGTATGAAATAATAGAACAATAAAATGCGTTAATTTTGTAAATACATTAAAATTATTTATTATGAAAACTATATTGTTTTGTTTTTTAGTAATCATGCCATGTCTGGCGCATGCACAGCAATCATATATTTCAGATAGACTCACTAAAAAATGGCAGTCACAACCAGATTTTAAAACCCCGGAATCAGTATGTTATGATGAACAACGAAACATATTTTATGTTTCTAACGTGGCAGGAGGCCCGTCAGATAAAGACAATAACGGTTTTATATCAACCCTATCCCTTGATGGTAAAGTTCTCAAACTCTATTGGTGTAAAGGACTGAATGCTCCGAAAGGTATGGGAATTGCCGGCAACTATCTGTATGTAACTGATATCGATGCAATTGTTAAAATTGATATAGCGCAGCAAAAAATAATTAAGCGTTTTGTAATAAAAGGGGCTAAGTTTTTAAATGATGTGACGGTTGACAAAGACGGCACAGTATATTTTTCAGACATGAATGACAATGCAATATACCGCTTGCGGAACTCAGCTCCTGAACTTTTTATAAAATCAGAACATCTCAACCAGCCCAATGGGTTATTTATCAATGAAAATAATCTTCTTGCCGGCTTACGTGACAGGATAGTGGCCATTAATCTTAAATCAAAAGAAATTACTGATTTCATTATTAACACCGGAGGTATTGACGGTCTTGTTGCCGATGGCAGAGGGAATTTTATTATTTCAGACTGGCTTGGCAATGTAAATCTGGTTAATCAGAAAAATGAAAAAGAAAAACTGCTTGATACAACACCTGAAAAAATCAATGCAGCTGATATTGAATTCATACCGGCGCAAAAGATACTGGTTATTCCTACGTTTGGTGACAACCGGGTAATGGCATACCAGTTAAACCCGGATTAAAACAAACAGTTCAGATAGTTATGAAATGCTTCATTTGTGATTATGTTCTCATTGAACAGAGTAGTTTAACAGTATATATCCGAGAAAAAATTTATCTGTAACTGAGCATATCAGAATTTATAAGCTGAAGAATATATTCATTTTTATACCCTGATGTTGTTTTTAGCCAGTCTTTTTTCTCGCCTGTTATCAGAAATCCGTTTTTAGTAAATAGTCCTATGCTCTCGAGATTATCTGTTGCAATGTTACAATATAACTGATGCAGCTGAAGGGTGTTAAATGCATATTTAATAAAGAGTGCAAGGGCCTGTGAAGCATATCCCTTTTTGCGGTATGCTTTTTCACCAATAAGGATACCAACTCCGGCGCGGTTATGATACGGATCGAAATCAAACAAATCAATGGTGCCTATTGTACGGGGCTTTTTCATTCCTGAAGTCTTCACATCAATCATCATTCTTAGCTGTTTCATCTGATAAATATCGAGATGCGAATTTTCGATATATTTTTCAAGGATATAGCGGGAATAAGGTGTAATAGTGTTACTCACACTCCATATTTCAGGGTCATTCTCCCAGCGGAATAATAAATTTAAATCGTCGGGTTCGAGTGCCCTGAGGATTATGGCTGGCTTATTTTGCTTTTCTGATTTCACCTGCTGGAATTAACATTTTGTGTTATTAACGTGAAGGTGGCAGGTACGATTCAATCCTCAGCTTGTAGATGTCTTCAGGCGCAGCATTGTCTTTGTTTATTTTTGAACGATATATTATTTTGCCTCCTGATAGTATGGTCATATTGTTATCGTCGGCAGTATTATTAACGGGAAAACCTGCATTTACAGGCTCTGACCATTTTTTGCCTTCACGAACAGAATAAAAGAGGTCAAAGCCACCCATACCGAAATGCCCTTTGGAGCTAAAATATAATGTTTTGCTTTTATTTGTAATACATGGATTGTCTTCGTCAAAAGGTGAATTAATGATTCTGCCTGCGTTTTTCGCTTTTCCCCACTGATTATTTACATTTCGTTTTGAAATATAAATATCCAGCCCTTTCTTTGTTCCCTGCCGGTTGCTTGCAAAAAAAAGATATTGCCCGTCTTCCGAAATACAGGCCGATGTTTCGTCGGCCTTACTGTTAACTGATTTTCCGAGTTTTTCAGCTTTTGTCCATGTATTGTCTTTAAAATAACTGACATATATATCTTTACCTTCAGGAGCATTTTTTACCAGATACAGTTCTTTGCCGTCATGAGACAGGCAGGCAGGATAAAAATCGCCGTCAGAACCAATAAGCGGATTGAGGTTTACAGGGCTTGTCCATCCGGTATCAGTGAGTTGGCATTGAAGAATAGCATCATAAAATTTAAGCCTGCGAATAAATATTATTATCTTTTCATCGCCTGAAACAACCGGATGAATCTCAGCTGCTGGTGTGTTTACAGGCTCGGGCAAGACAGTTTCGGTAAGTGCCACCGGGCTGTCCTGAATGATTTTAGCACGTTCGCACGATTGTATTTCATTTTCTACAATTTCATCATTATAATTACCGGGGTATAAAGGCGAGGAGATGAATGTTTTATAACTTTCAAGCGCTTTATCTAATTGATTATTTATTCTATAGGCATTACCCAGATAATAGTATGCGTGCAAAGGCGCATTATTTTCTTCAAACAGCTTTTTCCGGTATTTTTTCTTATCAACGACGCTTCTGATAGCTTTTTCAAGATAAGGAATAGCTTTTGATTCTTCACCGGGGATGTTCAGGTAACATTCTCCGGCTTTAAAATTATAATTAGCATTATCAGGAAAAGCTTCAAGCAGTTTTTTATAATAATAGACAGCTTCACTATATTCTTCACGATAAAAGAAATATTCCGCATCATCAAAATATTCCTTTAGCAATTCATTATTCAGATCCTGTGCTGACACAGAATAAAGAATACTCCACAGGGAAAAGGCAAAAATATACCGCATATCATTTGGTTTTGAGGCATTTCAAATTTAAGAAATTAATAGACAAACTCAAATGATTGCCTGGCTCAAATTGAGGGACTATTCTTTTTTGTATTTTAAATGCTCGGGGACTGAGGGTCGTTTGATAATTAAATTTTCATTATCAATTCCGAAAATTTCGAATTCGACCCTTCTGTTAAGTTTTCGTCCTTCGGGATTGTCTGTTCCGTCGGGATTTTTGTTGATGGCTGCAAAGTTAGTCTCTCCCAGTCCGGTTGCCGATAGCCGTTTGGCTTCAATACCCAGACCGATAAGATATTTCATGGCTGAAATTGCCCGTTTTTCTGAGAGTGTAAGATTATATTGAACCGGTCCAACAGCATCGGCATATCCAAATAATTTTGCTTTGGCGTTTGGCATATTTTTAAGTAATCGGGCAAAAGACTCAAGTACCTTTTTCCCTTCTTCAGACAGTTGATAATTATCAAAACTAAAATAAACCGGCGATAATAAAATTTCCTGAACCATTTTTTCAGCAGGTTTTTCAATAGGCTGTGTTTTGGCCTGAGTTAAAGATGTGTCTTGTGCTTCAGCCGGTTGGGTTATTTTAGTTTCAGCTGTCTGCTCAGGGAGAAGAGGTTGTATGTGAGGCTCTTTCGGAGAGGTTTCAGCAGTTTCAGCGGGTTTTTCTGTAAGCAGGTCAACCAGTAATTCATAATAAGGCTTATCTGCATTGGGTTGAAGGGCATAAATGTCTTCCTTGCCGAGTGAACCTTCTTCAAACAGGGCAAGGTAACCGATCATACCGTTATTCCATGGGTAATAAAACAAATCATCATCGGTTGAATTAACCGGGAAACCCATATTTTTCGGTTCCGTCCAGTTACCTGACGGAGACAGCCTTGAGACAAAAATATCATAACCGCCCATGGAAATATGACCCTGTGAACTGAAAAAAAGCATGCTGTCATTATCTGTTATAAACGGAGTATCTTCATTAAGCTGGGTGTTAATCGTTCGGTCCAAGGGGATCGGTTCACTCCATTGTCCGTCGGAAGTTAAAACAGATTTGAAAATGTCCATTGCCCCCGGGCCTCCTTTGCGATTACTTGCAAAATAGAGTGTTTTACCATCTTTTGAAACAGAAGCGTGTGATTCCCAGAATTTGGTATTAATATTTCCGCTAAGCGGAACGGATTTTGTCCATACGTCATTTTCATAACGGCTAACCATTATGTCGCTGTTGAAATTATCTTCGCGGGTAAGGTATAATATTTTGCCATCATAAGAAATACAGGAAACATACTGGTTACCATCAGATTGCAATTGAGAAGTAATATTTATGGGTTCTGTCCATGCTCCGTTTTCAAACTTTGAAAAATATACCGCGTCATAAAATGGTAATTCAGTCATATAAACCAGTGTTTTTCCGTCGCCCGAAATCACGGCCTTAAAATTGGATGAACCGGTGTTAACAGGTGAACCCAGGTTGGTTTTGCGTACACTCACCGGATTATGCATAAATTCAATAGCAATCTGGCAGGCAGCTATCTGCTGGTCTGTATAACGTATTTCATCTGCTGATTTGGTAAGGGTTTTATATTTCTGATATATTTCAATGGCTTTATTGAGCTGATTATCAATGCGGTAGGCATTTCCCAGATATAGCCATGCATCAATCGGTGCCCTTGTTTCTTTAAATGATCCCGGTTTATATTTCTTACTTACATTATTAACAGCTGTATTCAGATATGCAATGGCCTTATTTTTCTGGCCCGGTATATTAAGGTAACAAATACCTATTCGATAATTGATATTGGCATTATCCCTGAAACCGTTATTATATAGTTCCATATAATCATACAAGGCATCAATATATTCTTCCTGAGCAAAAAAGAATTCGGCATCAAGGAAATATTCTTTTAATTCAGATTTCTTTAACTGTCCGTATATATTAGCATAAAATGACAGTGTAAATATGAGTAAAAGTAAATTTCTCATGAATCGGGTTTTTGATTAAAACAAATTTAACAATAATAATGAAGTATTGCTAATATTTATTTTTCAATTTATTAATACTACCCAGTGTTTTTTGTTTTCGACAAAAAACAAATGAAAACCTAAAGTTATTACTTTTTAACTTTCAGATATTCCGGAGTATGATTCTTTTTTATAACAATGCAACTGTCCGGCATATCTTTTAATTGTAATTCCACACGTCTGTTTAAAGCTCTGCCTTCGGGGTTATCTGTCCCGTCGGGGTTGGTGTTGCAGGCTACAGGGGCTGATTCACCAAGGCCTTTAATTGTAAGTCTGGCAGAATTAATGTTTTGTTTCTTCAGATAACCTGCAACTGCATTGGCACGGTTTACAGAAAGTTTAAGGTTATATTCTTCGCTTCCCAGTGCATCTGTGTAACCTGTAATGATAAGCAAAATCTGCGGATATTTAGTCATATAGCTGGCAATTGAATTTAGCATCAGCATTGATGCGGCAGGTAAACTGGATTTGTCGAAATCAAAAAGTATATTTTCAACGTACAGTGTATCAAATGCTTTTTTGCCTTGTACCGAAAGGGTAGTAGTAAAAACCAGTTGTTCCTGAGCGAAAAAAGGAGGAATATGAAGTTCTTCTGTATCTATGGTTTTACCTTCATTATCTGAAAAACTGAGGTGAAAAGTACCCTGAGGCACTTTCTGTTCAAATTTACCTTCTTTGTCGATAGTAACTGACCCGATTGTATCATGGTTTAATTTTTCAATAAATGTCACATTAAGGTCGGATGGGTTGATTTCATCATTCTGTTCAACAGCAATCAGTCCTTTAACTATATACCGGGCAGGATTGGCATATTTTTTAAGCCTGATACGAAAAATATCAGACTGCCGTGTACTGGAATCAATTACCGATAAGTAAGCCACTGAGCCAGTGTCAACAGGGAAATAAAAAATGTCATCATCAGGTGTGTTAACCGGATAACCTATATTAACAGGAGCTGAGCAGTTTCCGTTTTCGAGCTGGCTGTAAAAAATGTCATATCCTCCCATGTTGTAATGTCCTTTTGAGCTAAAGAAAAGTTTCCGGCCATCAGAAGAAACAAAGGGTGATTCTTCATCAAACATGGTGTTGACAACCGGCCCGAGATTTACTGCCGGGCCCCAGTCGCCCTCAACAAGTTCTGATTTGTAAATATCAAGACCCCCGAAACCTCCTTTACGGTCACTTGTAAAATATAATGTCTGACCGTCGGGTGAAAGGCTGGCATGTGTTTCATTAAAAACGGTATTGATGTTATCATTCAGTTCCAAAACTGGTGTCCATTTACCGTTTATTTTTCGTGCAATATATATTTCTCCGCTTTTCAGTGGATCATAGGCGGTAAACAAAAGTGTATTGCCATCGGCTGAAAGGCCAGTCAGTAGATGATCGCCATCAGATCTGATCAGTGGGGTAATATTTGCAGGTTCCTGCCATGTGTTACCGGTTTTGGCAGCCTGCATTACGGCATCATAAAATTTAAGCTGATTGATGTAAAAAATCAGTTGTTCATTTGTAAGTATCAGCGGACGTGTGTTGGGGAAAAAGTTATTGATAACATCAGGTAATTTTTCTTTTTCAATATCAGCAGGTGCTTTGATAAGTTCTTCGGCATTATGGCATTGTTTTATAAAAAATGCTGCCAGCGTGCGTTCGTGTTTGTCGGTACTGTCGGCCAGCTGCAGTAATGAAGTATAGCATTCCCTTGCCTTAATGAAATTATAAGTTAATTGATATGCCAGGCCAAGATAAAGATAGGCCTTAACAGGCGCATTTTCT
This sequence comes from Bacteroidota bacterium, assembly GCA_029268165.1. GTDB lineage: Bacteria > Bacteroidota > Bacteroidia > Bacteroidales > UBA10428 > UBA5072. Next base: position 6,376 of record JAJUGM010000005.1, on the reverse strand, counting down.
TCATTCAGCGTCTTTCCTGAGAAAGCTTTTGATACTTTTTTAACAGCATACTCAAGGTAAGAAACTGCTTTATCTTTCTGGCCGGCAATATTTAGGTAACATTCTCCTATTTTATAATTAATGTTGGCCGTATTAAAACCTTTGTCGTATAACTGAAGATAAAGAGGAAGAGCTTCATTATATTCGCCAGCAAAAATATATTCTTCGGCTTCAGCATAAACATCTTCATTGGTGGGAACAATCTTCTGTGCATCAATAAACGGTGAAGATATAATCACAAAAAGAAAAATAATATAACCGTGTATCAGTTTACGGGTCATGTCAGATATCACTTTTTCTTTGACTTTCTGCGGAATACAAATAATATAATCAGTATCAGAATAATACCGTTAATGATTACTAGTGTTCGCACTACGCCAGGCTTTGTCAGATAATCGAGAAAAGTATTGCCCAAGCCGGCGTTTTCTTCCATCCATTGTCGTTTTTCGAAAATCAGCTTAAGCAGAAGGTTTAATATATCACGTTCGGTATAATTGAATTGCTCAGAAACGCTTAGCAGGTATTTAATAACTTCAAGTGGAGTGGAGTATAATTGAAGATCAACGGTGTTAACAGCATCCAGAATATTCTTGCCTGCGTAACGTTTGAGCATGGCAACGAAATCCTCAGCATCCCTCGGATTAATCAGGTCAAGCAGTAGGCTGTAAATGGTCTCACGGTTGTAATCGTAATTTGCTGATTGGCGCAGCAAATAGTCCAGTAATTTTTCAAAGGTATCAAGATGTAAAGCACGTACATCCATTTTATCGAGAATGGTTTTCAAACTGCCTTTGGCTTTGGAAGCAAGCAGTTTTCTGAACATATCTACATAATAATACGGGTCATTGCGAATATTGTCAATTAAATTGATGAGTTCTTCCAACGTATAGCCGTTAGTAGCCGATTTTTTCCATAGGAAATCGATAAGCTGAGATGATGTTATGATATATTCTTTTTCCGTATTAAGTCTTAATAATGTATTCCTGAGGCTATCATCCGAAGCGTAAAGCAGACTCTGATATAAAAACATCATATCAAGGTTAATGGCAGCTTTATTGAGTGCATTATCAAGGTTATTTTCAAGTGTCGGGTAGCTTTGGATTAAATAATTAATTAATGCAGATGGCTGATTGATACCTTGCTTAGCTAAATCCAACTGCCTGATGATATTTTTCAGGCTGTCATCAGCATATTCTTTCAGAATATTTGTGAAACGAATGACATCTTCATTACCGGATGTTATGGAGAATAAAATTACCTTCCTTAAATCAGCTTTGCTGTAATTATTTACAGATGCGGTTTTATGCAACAGATTAAGGTATTCCAAAGGATAAATCAGGTTGAGTTTGTGCAGGTTTAAAGTATCGAGCGTTGATTTGAGATTTCCGGACGACAGGTAAAGCATGTCATTATGAAATACATTAATATCTTTTGCGGCGAGCAACTGAATAAACAACCTGTTTACATCATCTGCAGAGTATTCGTTAGCTGCTGCATTGTCAATCAGATATTTATAAAAATCATACAATGATGAAAAATGCAGTGAATCAAGATTTATTTTTTCGAGGAAAATTTTCAGGTTTCCTTCTGACATGCTTGTAAGGGCTTTATAAAAGTCAGACAGTGTTGAAGTGTGTAATGATTCTTTTCTTAACCTTGCAATTTCTTCGGCAGAAGGAGTGTAGTTAATAATGATTTCGCGCGTATTGATGTTGCCATCATGGTCAGTAAGGGTCAGTTTCAGCAGATTACTGCCGGGCTGTGGCGTAAACATATAAACAAATTTCCTCCGGTTTATATCAAATTCTTCTGTTTTCTGAAGCGATTCATTAAGGTAAGTTTCTATTTTCAGCCTTGTGTTTCGTTCAAGCTCTAGTTTAACAGGGATAGGTTCTCCACTTGTAACATCAAGCCTGTCAATATTACAGATAAGCTCAGGTATATTTTCAGAGGCTTCTGGTGTTCCTTTGCCGGCTTTTTCCTCTTTTACAGGCCCGGGTGCTATTAATGGTGAAGTATAGGAAATAATATTAGACGGATTATTAATGGGAATCGAAATTTCCTCAGTAGTTTTCTGAATGCCATCACCCTGGAAAATTAAATTGAAATCGCCTGATAATGCATTGAGAGTGAAGGTGCCATCGGGATTAACCTGAGTTTTGTCAATAACATTTTTTGTCTTTTTATCAGATAAACTTACTGTTATTTTGCTGAAGTCGATATGTAATTCGCTTTCAACACGGGTTATTCCGTTGAGAATGAATTTTCTGGGATGCCTGTCTGAAAAAATTTCCAATTTATAAATATCAGCAAGGCCATAGCTGTCAGCAGGGTCATAGGTGGAATAATAGGCAAATTCACCGTTTTTTACTGGTGTAAGGAAAATATCGTCACTGGTTGTATTTACCGGGTAACCTATGTTTACAGGTTTTGTCCATTGTCCGTTGTCCAGCCTTATGCTATAAAAAATATCATAACCACCCAAATTAAAATGACCCATTGAACTGAAGAATAATATTTTACCATCTTCAGAAATGAAAGGCGATTCTTCATTGTATTTTGAGTTTATTACAGGGCCGAGGTTAATAGCAGGTCCCCAATCGCCCCCTTTTGTTCTTTCCGATTTATAAATATCGAGGCCTCCGTAACCGTCTTTACGGTTACTGGTGAAATAGAGGGTTTTCCCGTCTTTTGAAACAGAAGCATGAGATTCCCAGTATTTTGTATTAATATTTTCATTCAGTTTAACCAGTTTTGACCATTTATTCCCTTCACGTTTGCTTACATAAATATTTCCGTCAAAATCATCGAGACGGTAAACAAATAATTCCTTCCCGTCATAAGATAATCCGGTTGAATAAGAATTACCATCAACGCCAAATGAAGGGGTAAGATTGATGGGCTCTGACCATTTCCCGTTAATTTTTTCGGAATAAAAAACAGCATCATAAAATTGCAGTTTACGAGTAAATACCAGCACTGATTCATCGCCTGATATAACAGGATTTATTTCTTCAAACCGGCCATTAATTGCATCACCCAGATTAACAGATATATAATAATTCGGTCTTGATTGTAAATCGGTTGCTACTTTGCAGGCCTTAATCTGCTGATCAACGAGTTCTTCATCGTAAACGACCGGGTCGAGTATTTTCTTAAACTGGTTGTATGCATTTATGGCATCGTTCAGGCGGTTATTAATCCGGTAAGCGTTACCAAGGTAATAGTAAGCTTCAAGCGGGGCCATTCGTTCCTTATAATTGTTCTGTCTGTATGCCGGGCTTGTACCCTGGACTGCCTTCTCAAGATAGGAAATAGCCTTGTGTTTCTGATAAACATCATTAATATAACATATTCCTATTTTGTAGTTGATATTGTAATTATCAGGGTCGGCTTTAAGGATACGCTGATATAGCGGCAGGGCATCTTTGTATTCTTCGAACAGGAAATAAGATTCAGCTTCGAGGAAAAGGCTTTTGAGTTTTGCATCTTCTTCTTCCTGGGCATTTAATGTGAAGTTAACCGTATATAAGACCAGTAATAATAAAGAAAAACAGCAAGGTAGTCTGAGTTTATTCATAGTTTAGGTATGTTGCTCTGAACAAATTTAATAATAAAATCATATTTTAAAATTATAAGAGCATATAATGTTCAATTTATTTAGCAATCGCTGGCAATTTGTATTATTTTCCGTTTTGCGTTAAATCCTTTGCAGTTAAAGGTTTTGACCCGAGAAAGCGGAAACCTTTCCAGATGATTGAAAGGTCATTCCATATATTATAATCCTTGGCGTATAACATATTGATTTTATCAAGGGTCTCATCATCCGGATTCAGGCGTTCAAGTTTATAGGCCGGAGAAAGGATGCCCGGTTTTAACGGAGGCAGCGATAAATGGTGTAGTCCGTGAGAAGGATGGTAACCCACCCATGAATGTATTCCGGCAAGTGTGGAAAAAATATTTTTAAGGAATTCAACAGGTTTTTTAATAAAAAATGCAATTAACGGATAAACTATTATAAATATCAGGGAAAGCGAAATGTCGAGCAGTCTTTTTTTTCGTCTGTTAATACTGCGCGAGATGGTGTTAAAATGAACCACATATAAATCGCCAGCTGTATTTATTGAATTGCTCCCGATAACCGAAAGGCTCTCTGGCGGAGCTATTTTAAAATCAATCTCGGCATTGGTAAATTTAAGCATTGTACTTATAATAGTTTGCGATGTCATATCTCTGGCACAAAAGATAAGTTCATCTGCTTTATTTATCCCGACGATATCTTCAATCATGTTGACTGATCCGATAAAAGTTTTGTTATCAAAAGAGTCATCAGGGCTTACATAACCTATAAGTTCGGGTTTTATCTGGGTATGCCTCAATATAGAAAATACTCTTTCACCCTCTTGCTTCTGTCCTACAATAATTATCCGTTTTCTTTTTTTATAAAATTCGATCCTGAAGTTTTTATTATCAATAAAACTAAGTAGAAGTCTAATACCAAGTGTTGCAATAATTGCCCATAAAGTGCCTATTAGGATTAATGCCCTTGAAAACCGGAGGTGTTCAGGCAGCAAAGCGTATATCATAAGTATGACCAGCGTGCCCAGCAGAGTGCCTCTGATAAGGTCATAAACTTTGACAAGTTTTTCGTAACCCCCTGAAAAGTATATTGAGGTGAGCCATATAATAATATAGGAAGGCACGATAAATCTTATATATAAGGGAGGGTAACTGCCATCATAACCGAAAAGGAACCTTTCCCAGACAGGAAGGAATATTTTATATGCTGCGTAAATAGCAGCAGCATCTAATAACGGATTAAGAATAGCCAGAAAAAACCGGCGGATAATAGAAAATGCTGCTCTGATATAAATAGCAAGGTGTATAATTGTGTTGTATGTCAAGGCCATATTTTTTGAAAAATGCTTCTTGGCAAAAATGGCCATGGCATTATAGAAAACAATTACATAGTTAATGCTGCCTTTTCGGGTACTTTCGCCTTTATAATGGATTATTGTAGTTTCGGGGAAATAATAATTTTTAAATCCTGCCTGTGTAATGCGATATGACAAATCGATATCTTCGCCATACATAAAGAAATCCTCGTCAAGATAACCTGTAATTTCCAGCACTGATCTGCGGATGAACATAAATGCTCCTGAAATTACATCAACCTGATGTATTTTTTCTTTATCGAGGTAACCCAGATGATACTTTCCAAATCGATGTGAATTAGGGAAAAGTGCTGATAGTCCGAAAATTTTATAAAAAGCCACTAATGGGGTAGGGAAACCACGCTTTGATTCAGGTAAAAAATTGCCTTTGCCATCAATCATTTTGACACCCAGGCATCCTGCTTCCGGATGTTTATCCATAAAATGAGTGCAGGCTTCAAGAGTATTTTCCTGCACAACTGTGTCGGGATTTAGCAATAAGACATATCTGCCGCGGGCAATTCTAATGGCCTGATTGTTGGCTTTGGAAAAGCCAACATTAGTTTTGTTCTCAATCAGGACAACACCGGGAAACTTTTCCCGGATCATGTGGGAGGAGCCATCTACAGAATTGTTATCAACTACGATTATTTCAACATTCAGGCTTTGTGCAGATTTATAAACTGAATGCAGGCATTGTTCGAGAAAATATTTAACATTATAATTTACTATGATAACTGAGAGATCCATTATTTTATTGGTGAAAAAAACACAAGTGCCTGTAATTTCGGTATCAGGGTATTGAGGGAATATTTTTCACGCACTCCATTAAAGACATTCTGCATGAATTTTTATTTCCCAGGGAACATGATTTCTGAAAATAAGGACAGGCTTTTTCTTTTTCACCAAGCCGGAAGTATGACATTCCCAGGTTAAATAACACCACATCATTTCCCTGTCCTAGAGTGATTACTTTATTAAAATCGTCAATGGCTGCGGCATAATCTTTAATTTCATAGTTAAGCATGGCTCTTCCGTGATATGCGCTGGCAACTGTATCATTCATTTCAATTGACCTGGTAAAATCGGCCATGGCAAGTTCGTACTCGAGCAGGTTATGATAGGCAACAGCACGGTTAAGATATATTTTGTATATATCTTTTTTGTTATCGGCAGCAGCAATAGCCATTGAAAAATCATTGAGCGCCTTGCTGTATTTTCCGAGTGCGTTCAGGGTGATACCTCGTAAATAAAGAAACCATGGGTCGGCCGGATACCTGTCATGAGCTTCGTCAGCATATCTTAAGGCTTCTTTATAATTCTGCATCAGATAAAAAATATTAATCTGATATTGTAATGCTTTTTTATCGCTGGCTGATATAGAGAGGGCCTGCTGGGTTTTT
>JAJUGM010000004.1 GCA_029268165.1 Bacteroidota bacterium | reverse complement strand
AGGGAACAACCTTTATAATTTTACCGGGATAGGCCTGAATGTTTTGTAAGCTAATAAACAGTGAAACAATCAAAAAAATAAATTGCTTAAGTAACTGAAGCATATTCATTGTAATTTAGAATTTAAATTTAGTACAAAATTCGGACATCATTATGCTAAACTTTTTTTCAATATATTTGATAAAGCAACCATTATTGCTAATGTTTATTACTTTAATAAAAAACAAGGCATTTAAGATATTTATCCCTATTTTAACCAACTTTTTCCTGTCTTCATTCCTATTAAGTATTATTGGCCAGACAACGATTGAAGGCCACGTTACCGATGCACAGACACTTGAGCCTGTTGTTTTTGCCAACGTTTTATTTCAGGGGACGAACAAAGGAACTATCACTGATTTTAATGGTTTTTTTTCCATTTCAGGAAATCCCGCCACTGATTCACTGATTATTTCTTTTGTCGGATATGAAACCAAAACCGTCAGAATCAAAAAAGATACTGTTCAGTTTATTGAAATCCAGCTGAATCCGGCCACCTATGCTCTTGAGGAGGTTGTCGTCAGGCCGGGAGAAAACCCTGCCCATATTATTTTACGAAAAGTATGGGCAAACCGGAAATTCAACCATATTGAAAAGCTTTCATCTTATCAGTATGAAAATTATTCAAGGTCAACAGTTTTTCTGAGGAAATTCGGATATAAATCAGATAATGAATCATTTTTCAAACCTTTTGCAAAAACATTTAATGAAAATGCAGTGTCAACAGGTGAAGAGGCTATCCCTGCATTGCCCTCATATATAACAGAATCATTGAGCGATGTTTATTTTTTAAATTCTCCGAAGCGGGAATATACTTATATCAAAGCTATGAATACTGAAGGGCTGGCGTTTGATAATACCGGAATGGTATCGCAACTGGTTACGAAACAGGAAAATTTTTATTTCCCCGATAATACGGTTTCATTAATTGATAAGAGTTTTATCTCACCTCTATCCCGGATGGGATTGTTTTATTACAAATATTACCTGATGGATAGCGGGTTTATTGATGGCAGGTATTATTGTTATGAAATAAAAATAGTACCCAGGCGTGAGGAAGATCCTGTTTTCAGAGGGACTATGTGGATTAATGATACAACGTTTGCATTAAAACGTATTTCGGTTGAGGTGGGTAAGAAAGCTGAGCTTAATTTCATTCAGCGCATTAAAATACAGCAGGACTATGAACAAGCTGATTCGGGAGCATGGTTTGCTGTAAAAACACGCTTTATGGCCGACGGTGCCAACATTTTTGTTACCAACTACTCTGAAAAATCAAAAATAAAAGTTAACCAATATCATGATCCGGGCTTTTATGCATCGGATATGAAAGTGAGCTATAAGGCACTTGATTATGATGATGATTTTTGGGAAAATAGGCGGGAGAATTCTTATGAAAGGCTTGATAGTTTGGCTGTACAGAGAATAAGTTCATTAAAAAAAACAAAGGGTATCAGGATAACCGCGTTATTGGTTGAAGCTGCCATTAAGGGTTATTACAATTTCGGCCGTTTTGAGGCAGGCCCTTATCTGTTTTTATATAATTTTAATGATATTGAGGGCAGCAGATTGCGTTTGGGTGGAAGAACTAATATAGATTTCAGCAAGCACTGGATACTTGAAGGTTACCTTGCCTACGGGATGCGTGATGCAAGTTTTAAAGGGTCATTGCAGGCTGAATATTTTCTGTCAAAGGAACGCTGGCATAAAATTGGAGCACAATTCAGGGATGATATCGAAAATGCAGGGTCAGTTGATGAATTTTATACGCAAAACAGCTTTCTGACATTTGCTACCACTTTCGGGGGTTCCGACAAAATGGCCCGTTCACGCATATGGAGGGTTTGGATGGAAACAGACCTGCTAAGGAATATTCATGTAAAAGCTGTATTTTCAAATAAGACCTTTCAACCCCTCAGCACCGATTTTTATTTTGCCTATTACCGCGATGAAGAAAAAACAATTTTGGCAGATAATTACATTACCAGCGAATTGGCATTAATATTTCGTTATCAGCCAAAATCAACCTATGTGCTTGATGGCAACCGAAGATTTCCCGTGAACTTCAACAAATCGCCTGTTTTCAGCTTTGAGTATTATAAGGGGTTTAAAGGTTTTATCCGTGGTGATTTTGATTATCATAAGGTTTCAGCAGGTATTTATCATAATTTTACAGCAGGGGGTGCCGGAACCATGATTTATGATTTAAGTTTTACAAAAGTATTTACTGCGCTCCCTTTTCCTTTACTTATTACGCTGGCAGGCAACCAGTCGTTCTTCAGGGCTAACCGAACTTATAACCTGATGAACTACGGCGAATTTGTTCTTGATGAAGCCATCGAACTTTTTTATGCATGGCACATGGATGGATTGATAATCAACCGTTTGCCACTGATCAGGAAACTCGACTGGCGGACAGTAATTACCGCCCATGCAGCCTTTGGTGATTTTAATGAGAAGTATAACGGATATTATAACCGTGATCTTAATCCCAAAGGAATCCTTTCGGATATTTCAATTGACGGACATCCTGCAACACCATTTTATTCACTGACTTATTCCATGCCTTATGCCGAATTATCTTATGGTATTGAAAATATTTTTAAATTCTTCAGGGTTGACCTTATACAAAGATTAACCTATCTTGATCACCCCGGTGTGCATCAATTTGCAGTTAAAATCAGCGGAGTATTCAGGTTTTAATGATTATATATCAATAGCTATTTCCGTTAGGAAATTTTTGATTTCCTCTTCACTTATTGGTGAACCAACGTATTCGACCTGTTCAGTGTAATCAATATCTTCAAAGTAGCAAAGCTGGCTACGGAACAGTTTTTCTGAAAATAATGCGTTAAAAACCTGTGAAGCTTTTTGAATTATCTGATTAATTGAAAAATGAAATTTTAAAATGAAAAACATATCAACATAGTCCTTCCATTTTGCTCTTCTTCCGAGTGCAAATGCTTTCATTGCAGAAAGAGTAAGCAAATCAGGCAATTTAATAATATTTTCTAATGAGCAATCAATCTGAATTTTATAAGGATATTGCATAAATGTGAATTTTACCTGATGAATCATTGCATTTATCTGCTCATTAACATTTCTTGTTATTGAATAATCAAAATGAGAATTTTGAATTTTTTTCAACACCGAATTATGGTTTAAACTATTGAACTTAAAAAGGTCAAAATCAACAGATCTTCTGTGTCCTATGTGTAATGCTATAGCTGTACCTCCGGCCATGTAAAACTCCTTTCTGAATTCAGAAAGGAAAGGCAAAAGTTCAAGCTGATTTTTATTTAATATTTCTTTGTACATTTTTTTTGAAGTATAATGAAAAGAAATTATATACTTCCGGGTAATAATTGCATATTCTCCTTCCCTTTGCATCGAAAAAAATACTGGCTACCTTATCAGTCCCCATTACTTTAAAAAGTTTCTTAACGGCTTGCATATCCCCATGATTTAGTATGGTTTCCACCAGCGTTTCCTGGCTGATGTTTTCTTTTTCATTTTCAGGGATATACCAGAAAAGATCGCGATATTCTTCAATCAACTTTTTTATTTCGGCTACGTTCACAATTACTAAACCGTATTTGTTTTAACATAAACAAAATTAGCAAATTATCTAAGTATATAAAGAATATTGGATGTTAATCTGCCAGTGTCAATTTTTTCAATTTTCAGTTTATGTTTTTCAGCCATTTTTTCAATTTTGCGGCCCGGAAAGAAATAGAGTTTGTGATTTGCTGTTTTATTAAAACCTAAGCGGGTAGAAAAGAATTCTGTCAGCATCGTGCCTTTGTGTCTTTTCTGCAAATCCTTGTCAGCGTCTCTTATCAGAATCAGTCCGCCCTGATTCAGGTTCCGGATACATTTTTCGAGCAACATTTCCTGTTTTTCTTCAGTGACATAATGCAGCACATCACTTAATATGAAAACATCAGCCCTGGGGAATTCATATAATAATATATCAGCCGTGATGAAGCTAATGCGGTTATTTCTACTGATACAATTGTTTGCCAGCTCAATTTTCTCCTGGTCATAATCAATTCCTGTAAGAAATCGCTTTTCAGAGAGAAACATAAGCATATAGGTCATTATACCGTATCCGCAACCTACATCAACAATATTTGCCTCATTTGGTACATATTGGTTATAAAGGGTATAATTATTTTCAAGAAAAAGTTTAATTCGCACATACCATTCCACTATAGGGCTTTTATAAATGTAATTACGAATTACTTTATTTTTAAAGTAATCGGGGGTTTCAATTTCATACCTTAATTGCTGGTATTCATGCCTGAAAAATCTTAGTATTGATTTGGTCCGTTCGTGGTAATCATGGCCAAAATCAATGTTATCTGGCTTGATGCGCGGATAAATTTTAAGCGTAATCTTCCCCCTGCGGATATGATTTTCTCCTTTATTCATGCAGTCGCCAGTTCCGTGAATAATTACCGGCGTAATATCCAGATTAAGCCTTTCAGCAAGCAGGAATGCACCTTTGTGGAAACGCTGTATCCGGGAATCAGGTGATCGTGTGCCTTCGGGAAACACCAGTATGGAATACCCTTCTTCAACTTTTTTCTTCAGTTTTTCAATAACTGTTTCATATCCTTCCATTACAGGATAAAAGCCAAGATATCTGATTATCAGTGCATAAACAGGATTATTCCATACCCAGCCGGTGGTGAGAACAATAATTTTGGGGCTTAACATAAGCAATAAAGGAAGATCGAGGTGCGACTGGTGGTTGGCAACAATCACAGAAGGGGTTTGAAAATTTTCACCCCTAGTATTTATTATTTTTTTATGGATGCCGGGTAATGCTTTAAATGTAGTTCGCAAAAACAATACCATACAGTAATGGATAAATTTTCTTTTTGCTTTTTGCCTGAAGGGCAAGGGATAAACAATAAAAAGCAGAATATTCAGAATGATACTACCGGCAATTCCAACAAATAAAGCAATTAATGTGGCAAAGATATCTAAGAGGGTTACAGGCAGCCGCCTTTTCATCCCTTTTTTACGAATAAGCCAGTAAAATAACACCGGTTCAATAGTATATGAAACAAGTACTACAGAAATAACGCCTATTACCGATACAATAGCAATTGAATGCAGGGAAGGATGCCGGGCTAAAAGTAAAACTCCAACGCCAATTAAGGTTGTGAATGAAGAAAGAAAAATAGACATTTTATAAGACGGGAGATCTTTTCTTCCATATTTAAATTCAGAAAGGAATCCTTGCATCATCAGGATGCTGTAATCTACTCCAAGCCCAAATACAAATGTGCATACAATAATATTGATTATATTAAACTTCAGGCCAAACACGCCCATGAATCCAAGCGTCCAGAGCCAGCTCACAAACATGGGTATGGCAGCGATGAGTCCGGTTTCAATGCGGCCGAATGCAATAATAAGAACTATTGTTACAAATAACAGGCATAAAGTAACAAGTTTTTCAAAATCGGTTTTGATATTTTTAACGAATTCCGAAGTAATTTCCTGACGGTCAATGACAACGATATTGCTTTTCTGTGAGAGCGCTGCGTAAACGGCATGCCTGTTTTCGTCGCTTACTTTAACCAGCGACATAATAGTGAATGATTTGTCTGATTCTGTTATCATATCATTTAAAAACAGGCTGCGTACCAATTCAAAACTGTCTGTGTTGATTACTGAGAAATTCTTGTTCAGAAACAGATAAAATTTCTGAAATGCATCTTTTTTGAAACCGTATTTTATCCCTGTTTCTGAAAGCGCATTGATCAACCATTCTTTTTTATCTAATGTCCAGTATTTTTCCCAGTTTTTAATGCGTGATTGCTGCACCGAATCGTTTATTAAAACAGACCCAACATTGGTATATTTATTAATTATGCCTTTTTCTGCCATTTCTTTGAGTTTATCTGCCACCTTTTCGTTGGCTGATAGAGCTTTATCCAGATTATGCCCCTGAGCAAAAACAAAAACTGATTTCAAGGTAATATCATTCACTTCCTTGAGTTTATCTTCTGCTTCTTTCATTACAGGCGACATATAATTCATTGAATACATATCGGTTTCGAAACATGCATGTCTGAAGAAGATGAGGAAAAACAACGTAATTAAAAGAAAGACAATTATCAGTAAGGTGTTTGATTCAAATTTGTAAGCGCCTATTTTATCAATAAATGTTGTTATGTTTTTTTGTTTAACCAATGCATTTTGTTTAATCAGATGAGGGAGGATTATAAGCGCAAACAATGCAGCTCCCAGAATGCTTATGCCTGCAAATAGTCCCAGGTCCCTGAGTACTTCTGATTTTACAAACAGAAGGCTAAAAAAAGCTGCTGCTGAGGTTAAGGAACAAATCGAAATCGAAATACTTAATTCGTTCAGAACAATAGGGATAGATTTTTTTAAACGGTTGAGGCTGAAAATATAAATAGCATAATCGACAATAATTCCCAGTAAAACTGACCCAATCCCTAATGCAATGGTTGACATGGATCCTTTTATAAGGTATATAACAGCCAGCGCCAATCCACCACCAAATACTGCCGGTAAAAAACTGATAAATGGAATGGATATTTTTCTGAAAAACCAGGCAATAGAAATAAGAATGAGTATTAAAGCGACTGTCAGAGTTAATTGTATGTCTTTTTTTATCTGTTCGGCATTACCAACTGCAATTGCCGCTGATCCGTAGTAGTGGGCAACAATAGTATTTTGATGTTTGGCCGACAGATGTTGAAATAGTTTATCAAGCTTTTTAAAAAACAGCGCATTTTTGCCTGTTTCATTCGGAGGATTAGCCGGATCGATAAACAGCAAAAGATTTCGTTTGTTTTTGGTAAAGATGTAACCATTAATTAACTCATATCCTTCATCTATCTGAAATTGTTTGAGTTTGTTCAACGCCAGCGCATTAATTCCCAGAGGGTCAGTAAGTATATATTTTTTAAATGCAAAACTCGCAGGAGAAATCAACGTCTGATAATTTTTTTCAATTGTTCTGTCAATATTTTCAGGCGTTATTATACTGTCAATTTTCTGCAGGTCAGTTTCATCAAGGAAAACAGGGAGGTTCTCATAAAAAAACTGCATTACTTCATTAAAAAGGTTATCATTAATAATGAAGTTACGGTTTAAAATATACTCACTAAAATTGTCATTTTTAAGTGAATCAGCCAGCTCATCAGCAAAGGCAATTAAATCATCAGTTCGGGCAGGACTGAAGCTATCGGCTTGGAAAATATTCAGAATGACCTTGTTTGTAAATTTTGAGTTCTGCAGCAGATAATTTATATGATCATTTTCACCGGGGACTGATTTCGATATGTCTTCTTCAAATTTGATCTTTGTTGCAATCAGAGCTATGGCCAATGCCAGCATGCCAAAGAGAGAAAAAAAGATCAATCTTCTTTTACTGAAATAATTATAAATCAATACAACAATATTATCCATGGATCATCAGTTGACTTCTGTTTTTTTTCTTGTTATGTTGAGTATGAGTAAAGATATAATCAAGATAGCTATAGCAAAAATGGCTGCAAAAACGAAACTTCCAATAATATATTGTAGCAGGTCGTTTTTGAATGCCTGAATTGACAGGTCATTACTGAATTTGATTTTACTTCCTGTGCCGGTTATCCAGCCTCCTGTAACATAGCTCAAATAAAGAATTACAGGTATCATTGGCGGGATACTGATGTTGGCCGCAACACTTACCACAAACTTGCTAAGCCTGAAAAGATGAGCAATTGCAATAGCAGTGATAAGCTGGAATCCCCAAATAGGGATAATCCCCATAAAAACGCCAAGTGAAACAGATAGTGCAATATTAATATTGGAAGCTTCAGCCAGCAGGATGTGTTTTCTGATAAATTCCCTTATTGTCTTTTTATTAAGGTACCTAATAAAAGCAAAAGGTTTTATATAAAGCAGGGCTATAATCACTAAAAGTGTATTCAGTATGCTGATTCTTGCAAAATCTTTGAATGGTCTGAAGTGGCTTATTCTTTCTTCTTTGGGAGGATAAAATACTCTGACAGGGACACTTATGACATTAATTTTTTTCCATGCCGCTTTTACAAGTATTTCAAGTTCAAATTCGTATTTTCTGGTTGTGAATCGGGTATTTTTAATGAAATCAAGTGGATACAGCCTGAATCCTGTCTGGGTATCCGATAGTCTAATGCCTGTAACGAATCTGAACCAGAAATTGGAGAAACGGTTGGCAAAACCACTCCCTTTTGAGATATTCTCATGACTAAGGTTTCGTGAACCCACGATCAGGCTGGCGGGTTCCTGATGGATTTTTTCAAGAAAAACAGGAATGTCGCCCGGATAATGTTGCCCGTCGGAGTCGATAGTAATGGCATAATCATAGCCTTCAGCAATGGCAAGGTTAAATCCCTGCCTTAAGGCATATCCTTTTCCTTTGTTAACAGGGTAAGATATAATTTTTATTGATTCATAATTCTTAAGAATTTGCTGGGTGTTATCCGTTGACCCATCATTAACAACAATTACATCTTTAGTTATTTTCAGAACATCATCAATGATCTGTTTCAGAGTCTGACCGTTGTTGTATGTCGGAATAATTACACAGTATTTCATCCCCACCATTCATGCTGTTTTTAATAAATCAACTGAAATACTGAAACGTAACCAGTTGTAAAAAGTTGTTATTTGTAAGCGACAGGCCGGTGGAAAGACAGGTTAACGCCAATCTGACCTCCTGTATAGTTCATATTAAAGGTTTCAACTTCTTCATCTTTCGCATTGGCAATATTAAATGCAACGAAAGGCTGTAGGTTGAATTTTCCAAACTGAAGGCTGATTCCGGCATTCAACCTGAATCCGAAAGTACTGCCTTCATATTCTTCAAAGTTCATGAAATGGTATTGCACTCCGCCGCCGGCATATAAAGCATGTTTCCCTGACCCAAAAGGAAAATAAAAATTAGTAAGTATCCCTGGAGAAAATCTGCCAAATGAATAAAAATAGTCACCTTCTGAGCTACCTGACACAGTTATGTATTTTGGGGCTATGGCATATTCAATAAGACTGGTAATGTCAATCCATTTGATTTTAAAGGTAAGCGAAACATGACCTTCAAAATACATAATTATGTCAGTAAAACCAATTTGATAATCCGAGGTCGGAAGTTCATTTTCAATATATTCATTCACATCTTTAGGATAGAAAAAGCCAAGGCCAATGCCAAAGCCGGGATAAACAGCAAAATTCGCAGTGTTGGAACTCTGAGCATTTAAAGATGCAACATAGGAAAAGAGAATAAAAATTATGGACAAAAAATATTCCTTTTTAGGAATAACATGATGGTTGATTAAATGATTATTATTCATGATAATTTAAAAATTTGGGTTAATTAGCTTTAAAATATTTGGCGAAGTAAGAAAAAAAGATTAGCATAAAAAAAATATAAATAACGTCTAAAAATAGAATGTTATTGTCAAACTTTTATCATAATAAAATGTTTTTTTATTATTTTGCACCAATTTTTTAAATTTTATCTTTTATAACAGCTCATAATTTTTAATTCGGAGATGATCAAAATTGGAGAATCAGCCTTAACTGTAAAGGATTTTCAAAAAGTTCTGTATGAAGATGAGAAGGTTGAAATTTCTGAGGCTGGCAGAAAAAGAGTTTTGGATAATTTCAATTTTTTGCAAACATTTTACGAAGACAAGATTATATATGGAATTAATACCGGACTGGGTCCCATGGCTCAATACAGGATTGACAAAGCTGATGGCATCGGTCTTCATTATAATGCATTAAGGAGCCATGCATCAGGGTGTGGCCAGGCTGTTGATGCAACATGTGTACGTTCCTCCATGCTGGTATTATTAAGCAGCCTGCTTCAGGGTTATTCAGGAATACACCCGGAAGTGGTTGATTTAATTAAAGAGTTCATTAACAATCATATTATTCCTTTTGTACCCGAGCATGGTGGGGTAGGAGCAAGCGGAGATCTTGTGCAAATGTCGCATATTGGTCTTACCCTGATTGGCGAGGGAGAAGTATTTTATAAAGGCAATCTTTTACCAACAGAAAAGGTATTAAAGCAACTAAACCTCAGGCCAATATCAATACATTTGCGGGAAGGCCTAGCACTGATCAATGGTACGTGCTTTATGACCGGCACTGGCATTGTTAATCTGATTCATGCCCGGAATCTGGTTGCATGGTCACTCATTGCCTGTGCAATGATTAACGAAATTGTCAGATCATTTGATGATTCTTTTTCTGAAGAGTTAAACAGAGTCAAATTGCATTCAGGTCAGCGCACTATTGCTGCAGTTATAAGGGAACTTCTTTCTGACAGTAAGCTGATCCGGAAAAGAGAAGACCATTTTTATAATCATAATCACAATAATGATTACATATTGGCCGACAAAGTACAGGAATATTATTCAATCCGTTGTGTACCACAGGTTTTGGGACCTGTTGCCGATACACTTAAATACGCTGAAAACATCCTGCTAAATGAGGTCAATTCCTCAAGCGATAACCCTGTTATTGATGACCGAACTAAAAATATTTATCACGGAGGCAATTTTCATGGCGATTATATATCTTTTGAAATGGATAAGATTAAAATTGCCATTGCAAAATTATCCATGCTGCTGGAAAGGCAGATTAATTATCTGATGAATGACAGGCTTAACGGAAAACTTCCACCGTTTGTCAACCTCGGAAAACTTGGTGTGAATTTTGGTATGCAGGGCGCCCAGTTTACTGCAACTTCTACAGTAGCTGAAAATCAGACTCTTTCGTATCCAAATTATTTACACAGTATTTCAAATAATAATGACAATCAGGATATTGTCAGTATGGGGACTAACTCAGCGCTTCTGGCCAGAAGGGTAATTGACAATACATACCAGATACTTTCAATTGAATTACTGAGTATTATTCAGGCTGTTGATTTTCTGAATATTCATGGACGTATGGCTTCACAGACAAAGCGTGTATATAATCAGCTGAGAAATATTGTTCCAAGGTTTGAAGAAGACACAATTAAATACCATGAAATCTATAAGATAAAAGAGCATCTTAGTTCACAATTAATTTCAATCATTTAATTAGCATGAGATACGCTTTAGTCACAGGTGGTTCAAGGGGCATTGGCAGGGCAGTTTCGGTTAAACTGGCTTCAATGGGTTATCATGTGCTTGTCAATTACCTTTCCAATAAAGCTGAAGCTGAACAAACAATTGCCCTTATTGCGCAGCAGGGTGGCAGTAGTGAAAGCATTCAGTTTGATGTAGCAAAGCAGGAACAAGTAGAGGCAGCTTTAAATAGCTGGGGTGAAAGTAATAAGGACTGTTTTATTGAGGTGCTGGTAAACAATGCCGGGATTAGAAAGGACATGCTGATGATGTGGATGGAAAATCATCACTGGCAGGACGTTATAGATACAAACCTGAATGGCTTTTTTTATGTAACAAGGCTATTGCTTAAAAACATGCTGGTAAAAAAATACGGGCGTATCATTAATATAGTTTCATTATCGGGTTTAAAAGGCTTGCCAGGACAGGTTAATTATTCAGCCGCAAAAGCAGCGGTTATTGGTGCTACAAAGGCGCTGGCACAGGAGATTGGTAAAAAGAATGTTACAGTTAATGCAGTTGCTCCGGGATTTATAAAAACCGACATGACAAAAGATTTGAATGAAGAGGAACTGAAAGCACTTATACCGCTTAACCGTTTTGGTAAACCCGAAGAGGTTGCCGAACTGGTTGGTTTTCTGGCTTCAGAAAGCGCTTCTTATATAACTGGCGAAGTGATTTCTATAAATGGCGGATTATATACATAATACTTGTTCATTCAGACATGAATAGAGTTGTAATTACAGGCATAGGAATATATTCAACCATTGGGAAGAATCTCGATGAGGTGAGGGATTCTCTTTATAAAGGCAGGTCGGGTATTACGTTTGATCCTGAAAGGAAAGCCTATGGATACCAGTCAGGCTTGACCGGTAAAATTGAACGGCCACAACTTAAGGGCATGCTTGACCGCAGAGCAAGGGTGTGTATGCCTGAACATGCTGAATATGCATATATGTCAACTGTTGAAGCATTAAAAACAGGGGACATTGACCAGGAATATCTTAACAATAATGAAGTAGGTATTATTTTCGGCAACGACAGCTCAACACCTCCGGTTATTGAATGTGTGGATATTATCCGTGAAAAAAGAGATACCTTGATGGTAGGTTCAGGTTCAGTGTTTCAGTCGATGAACTCATCGGTAACCATGAATTTATCGGTTATTTTCAAATTAAAAGGAATTAATTTTACACTTTCCGGTGCTTGTGCAAGCGGTTCGCATGCCATAGGCATGGGTTATTTTCTGATCAGGCATGGATATCAGAAAATGATTATCTGCGGAGGATCACAGGAGGTTAACCTCTTTTCAGTAGGTAGTTTTGATGCGCTTGGTGCCTTTTCAAAACGGGAATCAGCACCTGAAAAAGCATCAAGGCCTTTTGATAAAAACCGTGACGGTTTGGTGCCCAGTGGAGGAGCTGCTACGGTTATACTTGAAAGTTATGAAAACGCGGTAACCCGAGGCGCTCCCATTCTGGCTGAAATTGTTGGTTACGGATTCTCTTCTGACGGCATTCATATTTCAGTACCTGATGTTGACGGGCCTGTGAGAGCCATTTCTATGGCTTTAAAAGATGCAGGAATTAAACCTGAAGATATTGACTATATAAATGCGCATGCCACTTCAACACCACTGGGTGATCAAAATGAGGCCAAAGCCATTCATCAGGTTTTTGGCAATACCAGGCCGCTGATTTCGTCAACCAAGTCAATGACCGGCCATGAGATGTGGATGGCAGGAGCAAGTGAAATAGTTTATTCCATATTAATGATGCAGCACTCATTTGTTGCGCCCAATATTAATTTTGAAGAACCTGATGAGTTCAGCGCAAAACTTAACATTACCAATAAAACAGTGGATAAGAAAATTAAAACGTTTTTATCCAATTCATTCGGATTTGGCGGAACAAATTCGACATTGATTATAAAAAAGTTTCACTAATTTTAGCTTTAATTTTAATATATGAACAAAGAGGATATTATAAAGACGATTAATAGTTTTCTGGTGGAGGAATTTGAAATTGATGAAAGTAAAATATCCCCTGATGCTCACCTGAAGAATGATCTCGGGCTTGAAAGCCTCGATTTTGTTGATATAGCAGTAATTGTCCAGAAAGAATTCGGATTGACCCTTAAGGGCGAAGAAATGACCGGAATAAGAAATCTGCAGGACCTTTACGATTATATTTTTAACGCTTTACAAAAGAAATAAATTTTGTGGCTTCATGGGAAGGTAAAACCCGCGGCGGGCTTACAGGCTATAAAATATTTGTCTGGGTATTAAAATACGCCGGGATTAATTTTGCCTATTTCCTTTTATTATTTGTGGTTTTGTATTATTTCCTATTCACTCCGCGTTCTTTTGCAGTAACTTACAAATTTTACAGAAAAAGGCTCTCAATGAGCGTTTGGAAGGCAGTTTTGTACGTTTTCCGTAATTATTATTCATTTGGTCAGGTATTGCTTGACAAGGTTGCTGTTATGGCAGGTTTCAGGGCTAAATTTCATTTTAATTATGATGGTGAGCAATACCTCAGAAAGATGGTTGATAATAATACCGGCGGATTGCTGATAAGCGCGCATGTGGGCAATTTCGAGATGGCAGGCTTTATGCTCGAAAGGCTGAAGACAGCAATTAACATTATAATGTTTGATGCCGAACATGCAAGGATAAAAGATTATCTTTCGTCAGTGGCAAAGCGAAATTTTAATGTAATTGTAATTAAGGATGACCAGTCGCATATTTATGAGATTAACAAAGCCTTTTCCGAAAAGCAGATTGTTTGCATTCATGGCGACAGATTTGTTCAAGGGAGTAAAACCATAACAGCTAGATTTCTTGGTACTGATGCGCCATTTCCGACAGGGCCCTTTTATCTGGCAATGAAATTTAATATTCCGGTTTCATTCGTTTTTGCCATGAAAGAAAGCCGTAATAAATATCATTTTTATGCCACTGCGCCCAGATACTATCAGCAGGCGGCCATGCAGGAAAAAAGAAATCAAACTATAGCCTGTATTATTCATGATTATATTGAGAAATTTGAAAGCATAATAAAAAAATATCCTGAACAATGGTTTAATTATTATGATTTTTGGGCAAAACCTATCTGAAAATAAATAGATTTAACCGATTTAATTAAATTAAAATGAAGCCATCTGAATATGATATTCTTTCCTTAATCCCCCAGCGTCGGCCCATGGTAATGATTGACAGGATGACTGAAGCCGGTGATAAATGGGCAAAAGGAGAACTATTGATTGAAGACTCAAACCTTTTTTGCCACAACGGATACCTTCAGGAAGCAGGTCTGGTGGAATGTATTGCACAGACAGCGGCTGCATACACAGGTTATCAGCAGCTAACTGCACAAAAAGAAGTATCAGAAGGTTATATAGGGGCAATAAAAAACCTGGTTATTTATTCTTTGCCTGCTGCAGGTAAAAAAATACTATCGGAAATTCTTGTTGATAACGAACTGCTGGGTTATACCATTGTTACAGGGAAGGTTTATTATGAAAATGAAGTTTTAGCAGAATGTGAAATGAGAATACTGCTTAAAAACGGATAAGGATAACTGATATGATATCTGCAATGCATCATACCCTCCATTTATTGATCTGCAAATTATGGGCAAGGCCTCTTTAATATTTTGAAAAACTTAAGAAAGTCATGAATGTTCTTAAGCAAAATCACCTTTAAAGCTGCAAAAAGTTGTGCTTTCATGGTAGACAGTTGCCGACACGGTTATCTGGCCGTTTCCGGTATCCCGCATTGCTATATCCACACAAATTTTCGGATTCATTTCAGGATTGATAAACGAAAGGTATTTTATTTGCTGGGCTTTTATGAGCATAATATTCCTGCTCAGATAATATGATACAAGTTCTTTGATAATTTCAACCGTACAGGCCCCTGGCAGGACAGGGTTGCCGGGGAAATGGCCTTTAAAAAGCTCATGAGCCGGATTTAACAATAATTCAGCTGTTATTTTGTTTTCTTCCTTTTTGTCAGAAGAACTTTCAATCGCATAAAGGCTATTCAGAAACAGAAGATTTGGTTTCATTTATGGCCGTTAAATGTATGTTTAACTTTAGATAATAATGACTGATTTTTATCGAATCTAAGGTATTCTGATTGTTTTTATAAAATAAAAGATTGACTTTTTTTGTTATCATACCGGTTTGCAGCATTCTTTCAGTTTTTCCCGATTCATTTAAAAAATAAAATACACTTTTGTTTTTTTGTTTCTGCTTAATAACAATAGCCCCGCTTTTTTTATCTTTTAGCTCAGTCAACTTTCCGGCATTTCCTCTCCAGTTTATCATCAGGCCAATATCATTTTGAAGGGTTTTCATGACAGCCTTCCTGTTTAAAGATTCCATGCAATAATGCATAATAATGTTACCGGTTTCAGTAAATTCCATATCAAAAACCTTTAAGCCCATTTCGGTAATAAAAACAACGCGGAAGTGATTATCGCCAAAAGGCCTGATAATCATTATACCGCTAAAACGGTTGCGATATAAGGTAATACTGGTATTAAGCAAATAGTGTCGATGCCCTTCCTGAAACCACGAGACAACATTGCTGTTCTGCCCGGTAGGTTCTCCGGATTTTTGCAATGTATTGAACAAAGAAAGTGAACAGCCACTGAAAATAAAAAGAAAAATACTATTTAAAATTAAATTTTTCAACAGGTATCTCTATATTCATTTTTTTATTTATGAAGTCAATTTTTGTGTAGTCGCCCTCAGCCTCAACCATTTTAATTGCATCAACCGATAAATCTGACTTATTAAAATAAATATGCACCTCATTGAGCATCTGTTTGATCTTTTCTGAATAGGGAATAAGTTTTACATAGTATTTATGAGGGTTTTCATAATATTCAATTCTGTAATCCTTTGTATTTTTGAGAATTTCACCATTAATACAGCCGGTAATGAATTTATTCATTTCCTGAAACATTTTATTCGATTGAATATCATATTGTTTCTGGCCTTTTTCATCTTTGGTAAATAATTGGTTATTGCTGATGATGATCAGATATTTGTATGGCTCAGTATATTCCCAGCGGATATTATTTTCTTTTTTAAAATAAAATTTTCCTTTGGAAATAATTTTATCCGATAATACACTGAGGTTTTTTTCCTGAACGAAATCAGCCGCTATACTTAAGGTTGAGGCTGACATGCCTGATAATCGGCTTTTAAATTCATTAATATCATTTACAGGCTTATAGGTTTCCTGGCTCGATAAAGGAGTGGCAATAACTAAAAGCAATAAAAAAAATGTAAACCTGGCATTATTCATAAGCTTCAATATTTAGCAGCTGGTCAGGACGTATGAAGGTATATTTTTTTTCAATGGCAAATTTGATAAAATTATCCAAAACTTCAATGATGTGCGGCTGATTATCATGGAACAGAATAATATCTCCGGGTTTAAAATTATTAATCAGGCGGTTCATTAATTTTTGCCTGTTACTGATGGTGGTATCTTTTGATTTAAGACTCCAGCCGATGACAAAATATTGCATTCTGTTTATAACCTTTGCCAACGGAGGATTTGTTACTCCATAGGGCGGCCTGAACCAGTTTATTTTTTTATTAATTATTTTCTTTATTGCAGCATCTGTTTTTCGTAAGTCTTCTTCCATGTGTTGCGCTGAAAACAGGTCAAACCAGTAATGGTGGGTGTAGCTATGTGATCCGATGATATGTCCTTCAAGGTCAATTTGTTTAATTAGTTCCGGAAGTTTTTCAGCTTTTTCTCCGATACAAAAAAAGGCGGCTTTTATTTGATAATTTTTCAGCAGTTCAAGAAGGCGGGGCGTGACAAATTCATCAGGCCCGTCATCAAATGAAAGTGCAATGTGTTTGTTTTTTGTTTCGGCGCAACAAAAGGACCTAATATAAAATTGTGACTGTATTGAAGCAGATCCGTAAGCCAACAGTGAGATGAGAATAAAAAAAGGGATTACATAGAATACAAAACTGACTGAGAAAATAATATCAGCGCAGATAATAACAATCAGCAGGATGATAAAAAAAAATATGGTGTTCTTATAATTCAGCATGCTGATATCAGGAAAAAAGTGTGATTAATATTTCTTAAATGGTTGTATATGAGGATATGCTTTATTTTATTTTCAGGTGATTTGTTAAGGCACGCAACTTCAGGTATTTGTTGTTTTTTGATTACTAAAGCTGCTAAAAACACTGCAAAAGCCGATGAGGTGTCGTATTCGCCGCAGAGATGCTTGAAATAAGCCACAGGAATGTTTTTAAAATGTTGGTCAATCAGTTGGTAATAAATTTTATCGCCTGCAGCGTCTCCGTTAAGGCCAAGTATAACAAGGTCAATATCATTCAGCGTTTTTTCATCTCGGCTAAGAAAAGCAGACAGCTGGTGTTCCACTTCTGAAATATTCCGTGGTTTATAAAACATAGCAGGCAATGACATGCACGCATAACTATTTTCTTTTCTTTCCCTGCTCAGTGCAAAAAAAGCAGCGCCTTCTCCGGCAAGGCTTCCTTTATTATTATATTTCAGGAGTTTCAGGCTGTCAACAGGTGTTTTTTTCCACAGGCCAAGCCTGTCAGTAATAATGAATGAATTGTCAGTGAGTTCATCGAGGCCTCCGACAAGAATATTATCTGCTGGTTCTTCATGCAATAACATGAGGCCGTCAGTAAGTGCATGTTCAAACGAGAAGCCTCTGTGGACATAAGTACTGTTGTAGTTTTTGCATTTGAGTTTTAAAGCAATGGCAGCTGCAACGGTGTTATGGGTTGACTGAATAAAGGGAGTAGGGTTAAGCAATTGTTCCTTATTAACAAATATTGAGCCCAGAAATTTCTCGGTATCTTCAATGCATCCAAGTCCTGTACCCGTAATGATAGCCCCGGGCATTTCCACAGCGGCATCGTGAAGGCATTTTATAGCTGAGCAGACACCTGTTTTAACAATTCGGCTCATACGCCTTGCTGCCATGGGATCAATATATTCAGTATATACCGGCTCAATACATTTCAGATAGCGTACCTGCCGGTAGCCAACAGGTTCTTTAAGCCAGTCCTCATGTTTAAAAGTATGCTGAGGCGATATTGCGTTTATGCCGTTAATATATACTTTCATACTTTAAATAGCAGAAAAAATAAGGCTTGTATTGTTACCGCCGAATCCGAATGAATTGGACATGATGTGTTTTAATGGCTTTCTGTTTTGTAAAGCAACAACCGGTGAAAAGCTAAGCTCGCTCATTTGTTTCTGAAAGCGGAGGTTGGGATAAATGATACCGTTCTGAATAGCCAGCACGCAGAATACAGCTTCAACAGCGCCTGCAGCGCCAAGGGTATGACCTGTATAGGCTTTGGTTGAGCTGCAGGGAGGTGGGGTATTCCCGAAAAGGCGCTCAATGGCTTTACCTTCAGACAGGTCGTTGTTTTTTGTACCGGTTCCATGTGCGTTGATATAATCAATCATAGAGGGCTCAAGCCGGGCTGTATCAAGCGCTTTTTTCATTGACAGGTAAGCGCCGTCGCCTTCGGGTGATGATGCTGTCTGATGAAAAGCATCACAGGCATTGCCGTAACCACTGATTTCGCATAGTACTGATTTTTTCTCTTTTTCAGCAATACTTTCTGCTTCAAGCATCAGAAATCCGGCGCCTTCGCCCAGATTCAGGCCGTTGCGTTCTTCATCAAAGGGACGGCAGGGGTTTTTATCGAGTATCATCAGGCTGTTAAAGCCGTTTATAGTAAAAAGCGTCAGGGCATCAACCCCGCCAACGAGCACCCGTTGCAGCAAGCCGTTTTTTATTAACCTGGCACCAAGTAATAAAGCGTTGGCTGATGAAGAACATGCAGTACTCACCGTTGAAACATAATCCCTTATTCCTGTATAATCTGCAATGGTTTCCGTGCTGTCGCCGCAATCATGTGTAATAATATCCCTAAGCCGTCCGTGCCGTTTGTTTTCAATAAAGGGTCTGTAAAATACTTCGCTTTTATCCATACCTCCTACAGTAGTTGCTGATATGAGCCCTGTTCTATAGGCAGCAATGTCATCAATAAACGCATGCCTGAGTGCCTGCCGGGCAGCTATAATCCCAAGTAAAGCAGTTCGGCTGTATGGCCGCTTATCTTTTATTCCTGCTATTTCCATCAGGTCTTCATGGGTTGCTTTTACTTCAGCTGCAGGTAATTCATTTTTATATGCGGTTTCAAGCAGAGTAATTACTCCAATACCACTTCTGGAATTTTTCAGTGAATCAATTGTTTCATCAATTCCTTTACCTATTGATGAAATAATACCGACTCCCGTTATGAATACTTTTTCAGGCACTGATTAATTGAGGATGATTTCAGCCTTTTTTGTTTCTGGTAATAAATTCAGCCATAGAATTGACTGAGTATAGCACTTTTTTACCTTCTTCGGCGTTGGCAACTTTCAGGCCATATTTTTTTTCGAGTAAGACAATAAGTTCAAGCGCATCAATCGAATCAAGCCCCAACCCGTCAACAAACAGGGGTGCATTTTCGTCAATCTGCTCTGGTTTCATTTCAGCCAGGTTTAAAGCTTCAATAATTTCCGATTTCAGTTTTTCAACAAGATTTTCCATAAATCACGAGTCTTTTAAGTATATTTTGTTCAATTCGCCGGGCTCAAAATTAACAATTTGGTTGTTAGTTTGACTTTGTTTTTCTATTAAATAAACAACTGATTCGTAATTTTGCTCATTCATTTCAACCCAGCCTGTAATAGAGCATTGAATAATTCTGTTATCAAGCAATAGTTTTACATATTGGTGCAGAAAAGCAGCATTAAACCTTTCATGAATAAAAAAGCAACCTTCGCCTGAAAACTTATGCCTGATGCAAATTTCACCGATCATCACATTGGGAAGAGTATAAACAAAAACCGAAGGGCTGGGGAAGTATTCAGAACGATTGGAAATAGACCGCTGATGAATAATATCAGTGGACAAAGAAGAAGAGGCATTTGACAGAATAATACCCACATCTTCCGGTTTGTACAATTGATGCACAGGATGATTTTTCAGCAGCAGTTCAACAGACAGAAAGCCAAGACGCGAAAGGTTATCCATTTTGTAAAACTTGGGATAACTTATGCCAAAATGCTGATATGCCTTGATGAGAAATTCATGACCGGCAACGCTGGTGTCAGAATAACTCAAACTGCCGGCCTGAGCTTTATTGTTTCTGATTATGCAAAAGTTTGTTATTGTGTAAGGCATATCATTTCAGGCTTTGTAAAACAAAAGAGCTGCATTGCAACCACCGAAGCCTGAGGCTACTTTCAAACAGTTTTCCAGCTTACAGGGAGTGGCTTTGCTTATTACAGAAATCGGGTTTGATACGCCCGTTTCATTAAATCCCAATGTATTTAAAAGTAAATTATTTTTCAGGCTGTAAATAGCCATAGCTGATTCAATTACTCCCGCAGCTCCCAGGGTATGTCCCCAGTACCCTTTAAAACTGTTGACAGGTACGTTTTGCAGGCCGGCTCTGGTAAAAGCTATTGATTCCATTTCGTCGTTATAAAGTGTGGCTGTACCATGGGCTGAAATATAGCTTATTCGGGCAGCATGCGCATTCAGTACCTTGCTGATTGCCAAAAATAATCCTTCACCTGTTCTTGAAGGGCCTGAGATGTGGTTGGCGTCATTGGTTGAAAATCCTTCGCCAATGCAGACAGAAGATGGTACTGCAGACCTATTTCTGTTGGATGACAGAATAATGGTACCCGACCCCTCACCCAGAGAAAGTCCGTCCCTGGTTTTGTCAAAAGGCCTGCAGGGGCCGGTGCTGAGCGATTTAAATGAGTTAAATCCCGATATTACAAATTCAGTAATAATATCAGAGCCGTTAATGACGACATTTTCAAATAAACCGTTACGAATAAGCCGGGCTCCGATAATAATGGCAAGCAACCCGGATATGCATGCATTGGAAACCACAAGAGGCATGTGATAAAGTGAAAAATATTCTTTCATCAACCGGGCTGTATGCCAAAGACTGGTTCTTTCATTACCAAAGACTGTCATTTTATTTTTCTCGAGCAAATCAATATTGCCTTTGGTAGTTGATAAAATAAAAAGGGTTTTTTTATTAGTGAAATCAACATTTGAATTGGATAAAGCGTCTTTAACCGAACATATTATCATTTTCTCAAAACGGGTAAAGCGTGCAGGATCATCAAATGATGCAAACTTCTGATTCAGTGTTTCGTCATCTATCAGTGAGGCATAAAAAGGTTCCGGGGCAATCTGCACGTCATTCCATTGCCTGATGCCTGTTATGTTTTTAAGCATATTTGCCGCATTTTCCTGTGTGCTAAACCCCAGAGGAGTGACAATATTATCGGCTATGGCAAAAATTTCCTTCATGGTACAGTAAATGGCTTATTTAGCATTAGGCCCTGATAAATCAAGTTTTATATTAAACCGTTTTTTCTTTTCCATTCGGTGAAAAAATGCGGGAAATCAAGCAGCAGTTCGCGTTCGAGATTAAGAAAAACCTGTGTACTTGAGCCTGTTGCTGCAATTTCTCCGGTTTTTTCCCGGTAAATAGTATATTCATACATAATTTTTGCTGCCTCGCAATTAATGAATCGGGTTTCAACTATTATCGTGTCGCCGTAAAACAAGGGTTTTTTAAAATCACAGGCAATTTTAACTACGGGTATAAGTAAACCCCGGTTACGAAAGTCAATATAATTGATATTGAACTTATTGCCAAAATCTTCGCGTCCGTCTTCAAAATATTTAATATAATTTCCGTGCCACACCACCCCCATTGAATCGACTTCGCTGAAACGCACCAGAATCGTTGTCCGAGTAACCAGTTCTTTTTTATTCATTCAAGTTAAAGAAGATGTTCAATAGAATTCATTTGAAACCTCTATCCCGATTCATCGGGATAGAGGTTCCCTTAGACCTTTAAAAAAAACATTTTCTAAGGAATAAGGCGCTGAAGTTAATAAATTTTTTAATTGTCGTTGAAGTATTACATTAGGAAGCATCATCTGAATTTTAAGATAACAGATGATGGATGACAGATGATAGATGGGAAGGGTACTTGAGGAAGCAACCATAATTATTTTGTAATATTGTATCGCCAACATTTAATTTGTAAAAGAGAGAACAAATGGGTTCTTTAAAAGCAAACTTTTATTGCCTTTGCTGTATTAAAATTTATTTGACATTAAAAAAATCGAAAATTTGATCTATATACTTTCATTTTTGCTTCAAATATTATATTTTTATAACTGTTATTTTAAAATTACCCTGACCTTTTATACATTAATCAGGTTAGCAGATTGATAAGGTGAAAATGTTAAAAACGTTAGTAATTTCATAAAATGGAAACCCTATCATTTATCAGCCGCCTGCAACGGATTGACAAGCTTATCCGTATGCAGGCAACGGGCACAGCCCGGCAGTTAGCCGAAAAACTTGAAATAACCGAAAGGAGCGTTTATAATTACCTGAATTACATGAAAAAGATGGACGCCCCTGTGGTTTTTTCAAACGAATCCCAAAGTTATATTTACACAGATGAAGGATATTTTTATATAGGCTTTTTACAACAGCCGCAATATTTTGGGACTGCTCGCCAATAAAGCTTATAAGCATATTTTGTTTAAGTCGAAAAAAAATACCTCACTGAAATCTCATTTCAGTGGGGGGGTATTTTTGGCAGTAAATTAATAAGCGGATGCCGAAAAGCTTGCCGTACAATTAAAGTATGGTTATAACAGAGTAGGAAAAACTAAATTCAATTTTTATGAATGTTATTAAAAGATTCTATTTAATCGTTTTGTGCATAATTGTATTGGTAATACAAAATGCATGTAATAAAAAAGATGAAATAAACATTGTAAATCAATCCGTTAATAATGGGAAAGTGTTTTATTTTTCTACCTTTAAGGTAAAAATTTTAGATAATACATTAATTTTTAAAAATGAACAAGAGTATTCAAATGCAATTGAATTTTTAGCCAATTATTTTAATAATAACTTTGAGAAATGGGAAGAAAAAATCGGATTCATTTCGATGAGAAAATCTCTTTATTATGAAAATAAAAGAGATGAATTGGAATTCGAGGATGATCTTTTTTTAAGTTTAATAAATCCTGAAGGCCTAATAATAATTGGAAATGAAAAATTTAAAATTGATTTTAACAAAAGAATTGCTGAAGTTGTTGATATTAAAGAAAAATCCACTGATAAAATAAAAAGATATAATTTTGATTACGATTATTTTACGGAAAAAGAAAATGCATTCAAAAATACAACTGAAGACTATTGTCCAGGAGATAAAATAAAATATCAAACTTGGAACACATCAGGCGGTAATGTTGAATGGAAAATGGTATACCAAAAAGCGGTCATTTATTATTCACTTCAAGCAAAAATTAAAAAGGATCATTTTGGGGGAGGTGAATATATTTATATATCAATTGGTTATTATAATATCGGCATAGCTACAAATTACAAACATAAGAAAACAAATTGTACAGCATATAATGGCTATATTGGCGGAGGAGATGAACGAGAATATAATTTGAGAGCATATGGAGGTTCACGTCGACTGCAAGCATATAATTTTGTTGCTTCTTTCTGGTGTGATGATTATGGAGCTACTCCATCTCCAATTCAATATGCTGTGTATGGTGAATTGAGGTGCGATGGTAATGATAGTGATTTAGATTGCAAATGATTTATTTAATTCTTTGCCCTAAAATTTCAAATTAGAATAATTTAATCATTTTTACGTTTGAAATAACAAGCATTTTTTCAAATCTATGAAGCGAATTGTTTTAATAATATTCTTATTATTTATAACTTATATATCTGTAATTGCAAATAAACTGTTTTTTTTTCATAATACAGGGTATACAGTTTTTAATAAAAATAATTTAAAAGGTGCTTATATTAGTGGAGAGTTTGATTATAATTTATTGTCAGCCTTTTATTTATCATTTAAAATCAATTTTACACATGGTGGTAAATCATTGGGGGATGATGCATTATTTGATTATATAACCACAGCAGGTTCTATTAGCATAATTGGGTCATATTGTTTTTCTATGAAAAAACATAATTTAATATTTGGAATCGGACCTTCTATTTTATTCAGTCAGGAATTATATCCTATTAACAGGACTGTAATTGAACCAGGCCGAAAATATGATGCTGTATCACTATCCTATTTTAAAACAGGATATTTTATTCCATTAAGTTATTTTTATTCTTTAAAAAAGCTCAATCTTGGCTTCGAATTTAGTTTTGCAGATTACCCTGGACGAAATAGTATGAATTTTTTCGGTTTTCTTATTGGGTTTAACATATAATTTTTTAAAAAAAATTTT
>JAJUGM010000003.1 GCA_029268165.1 Bacteroidota bacterium | reverse complement strand
GAGCAATGTCGGCGTGGTCAGCCGATATCTATCGGCACAAACTGACGACTTCGATCTCCATTTACCTGAGTTTTACTTTTTCTTTGTCGGGGTGGTCTGCCGATATCTATCGGCACGAACTGACGACTTCGATCTCCATTTACCTGATTTTTACTTTTTCTTTGTCGGGGTGGTCAGACTCGAACTGACGACCACCTGCTCCCAAAGCAGGTACGCTAACCAACTGCGCTACACCCCGTTTTTTGTCTCAACTATCTTCTTCTGTATCATCTACTTTCATTCTCTATCTGCAGGTATGCTATCCAACCCCGATGGCTATCGGGGCCACACCCCCCCTATCCTTTTTCAATATCTGTATTTTTTTTACATTTATCAAAGAACTACCCTAAATCTCAAATTATAAACAATAATATTATATTGTAAAAAAAATAATTCAATCTTTAATTTCATGAGTCTCTATTGTTGCTGAGAAAAACTCCTGATCATACCCAGTAACATCTTTGATATTTTTTCGTAACCATCATAAAAATCTTTATATGCTTCATCATGAATAAATCCTACCTGATGAGCAATATCAAGTATGGCGACAGCTTCAAACACACTGCCACGGGCTGTTATAATGTAATTCTTTTTCTCAGCGTTCACCATTCTTCCAGTGCCTTCAGTAAGATTCAACACAATGTCGAAGCTTGCCTTTTTCCACTGGTCAACAATAAAAGAATCCATTTCAGGATGTTCAATTAAGAACCTGAATACTTTTGTATTCTGTTCTTTAATTACCTGATATAAATCAAGTTTCTCGAAATCAAACATTTAATAATAAATAACTTTTGTTTGTATATCCTTTTATTTTCAAGGCTAATTTCAGACATTTTATCCGCCTTCGTCCCTCATTTCCGGGACTTCGGCTCTTTATCCGCCTTCGTCCCTCATTTCCAGGACTTCGGCGGATAATAGCGGAGAGGGGGGGATTCGAACCCCCGGTACCAGTTGCCCAGTACGACAGTTTAGCAAACTGTTGGTTTCAGCCACTCACCCACCTCTCCGGGATAATTTGCTGAATCAGCCAGATTAACCGTAACCAAGGAACGCTGTATATCAATTAATATACCTTAAGTTAACAAGGTATCAGGTCATCTGAAAAAGTTCGACAAAAGTATAAAATCAATTTGCAATAGCAAAATTAACAACTGAAATTGTTTCTCACAAAATCATCTGAAGAACAAAAATAGCAGCTTCACTCATAGAAATTAATATCGGAATACAAATTAAAACAAATGGACTGCCACCGACATTCCTTCTTTCACTTCAAATGTTTTGTTAACTGTATATAAAGTCTGTTTGGCATTTTGCGAACGGCATACAACGCGGTAACTACCCGGCTGAAGTAAGATGGTTTCATTTTTCAACCGGTTATCCAGATTATAAACCCACTCTTCCTCGGTGGGGCTTTTCCGCAAATAAATACTTCCGTATCCGTATGCCGACTTCAGCAGTGTGACCATTCCCGGCCTGGGGATTTCTATCGTTGTGGTATGACTTTGTTTTATTTCAACATTTTTAAGTAATTTTCTGGGCAAAACCGGAATTTCAATGTCGTATTTGCCCACCAGATATTTCTGCTCAGAATACATTTTCTGCATATTTAAAGTATTACTTTCACCCGCTTTTCTGACAATAAATTCCATATCTTTGTACTGAAGCGGGTCAGCAGTTTTAATAATTAACGATCCCTGCGGGGCATCAGCAGCAATGATTGTATGTTTCCCCGGAGTCAGTTTAATATTTTCGACAATTACCGGAGGTAAGGTATTAACTCTCATCCGGTAAGTAACCATATGGTCAAGTATCAGCGTATCGGGCAGTCCTCTGTGATTCATCGTATGTATATAGTTGTAAATTACTCTACCCGATAATTGATCATAAAAAGTGAGGTTAACATTTGTTTCTGTTGGATTCCCGTTAATGTCGAGCAGGTTTACCTGAGCAGTTGTTTCGTTCAAAACATGGGAAATAACCACATCCATGATTTCAGCAAACTTTTCTTCACGGGTGGCATTATAATAGTTGCCGATGCAGTCGAAAGTTTTCCTGAAGCCCTCATCAATACCAATGCCTATAATAAATGGTTTTAATACAATCCCTTTTCGCTGAAGATCGTTTGAAATAGCACAGGCATTGCCTTCACAAGCTTCGATACCATCAGTAATCATAATAATAATATTTCTGCAATTATCACAACCCGCAGGAAAATCGGTCCCGCCTTTTTCCAGTGAATAAGCTATCGGAGATGTACCTTTGGGATTAATAAAGCGTAACTCCTGTCTTATTTTTGGTGCATTGCCTCTGGCAAATGGCACTAATAGACGTGAGTCGCTGCAATCCTGCGGAGGAACCGGGCTCTGATGACCAAAAAGACGCAAAGCTATTTGTACATTTTCAAGTTTTTCAAGACTGTCAATAATATGAATAAGCACATTACGGGCAATATTTATCTTTGTTTCTTTTTCCCATTTCCCGGCCATGCTTTGTGAAGCATCAAAAATCAATAATATCCGTGTTTCCGGAGGTTGAAATTTTGCTCTGTTAATCTGTGCCGTAATTCTACCTAATGAAACGAAAAAGCAGAACGTAAGTATCAGAAATTTTTTATCCGGGTTATAATATTTCATGACTTTTTCTTTATAACGTTACATGTTTCTGTTTTATGATATTATATGCTGCTAAAGCCTAAATTAAATAATATTAACAACGGTTGCTATAATTGTGACAGATTGTTTATGAACAGATTTCAATAAATTAAGTGAATTATCTGTAAATAAGGTATGACAGATGGTCAATCTGAAATACTTCATTGGCAACTTCCAAAACCTGGATACTGCTTATGTTGTCTACTTTACGGCATATTTCCGCAAATGAATCAACTTTATTAAAAACAAGAATGCTTTTGGCCATAGACAACATCAGACTTTCATTATTTTCTGAGGCAATAGCCAGCTGGCCCAGTAATTGCTTCTTTGCCTTGCTTAAAGTAGCAACTCCCATATACTTCTCTTTAACTTTACGAAGCTCTTTTAAAATGATATCAATGCATTTATCAACGGATGATTTGTCAGTGCCGAAATAAATGGTAATATCACCTGTATCACTGTATGGAGTATATACTGAATCAATAGAGTATGTAAATCCCCTTTTCTCACGAAGGGCAATATTAAGTCGTGAATTTAATCCCGGACCACCAAGATAATTATTCAACAAGTGCAGTGTCAGTCGTTTTGCATTTCTTATATCGTAAGCCAGGTTACCAATAATGCAATGTGCCTGATAAGTACCCCGATTCAGGGTTTTTTGAGTTGCAGTATAAGGATAAGAGGATAAAAACTTCCTGACTACTGATTTAGCCTGAACATGGCTGAAGTATTTTTCAAACAGTTTAATTAATTTAATAAAACTGATATCCCCTACCGATGCAACCACCATATTTCCTGCTGAATAATTATGTTTAATAAAAGACCGGATGGTTTCAGCAGTAAAATGCTTTAATCGTTCTTCTGTGCCTAAAATATTCCGGCCTAATGAATTGCCATCAAAAATCTGCTCTTCAAATTCATCAAAAATTAGTTCAGATGGCGAGTCTTTATATGAATTAATCTCATCATAAATAATTTCCTTTTCCTTCTGAATTTCTTTTTCAGGAAAAACCGAATTAAATGCTATATCACTTATCAGTTCAAGAGCCCGTTCATAGTATCGCGGGAAAAAAGTGCAATGAATACAGGTTTCCTCTTTAGTAGTGTATGCATTGATTTCACCACCCACATCTTCCATTCTGCTTAAAATGTATGATGATTTTTTCATTTTTGTGCCTTTAAATAACATGTGCTCCAGTAAATGGGCCACACCATGTTCTTCAGCAGACTCATCCCTTGAACCCGCGTTAATCATCAGTCCGCAGTATGCAACCGGAATTTTTTTAAAATGATGAACCAGCCGGATACCGTTTGATAATGTATGAATTTGAAACATAGTAACATTTTCGGGCATTCACAAAAGTATAAAATCATATTAAATTCTTTTGTGTTATTATTTTTTTCTTTAGATTTGCACCGCAATTTTTGAAAAGGTGGCATAGCTCAGTTGGTAGAGCAACGGACTGAAAATCCGTGTGTCCCTGGTTCGATTCCAGGTGCTACCACTCTTAAATGTTTGTTTTTTATAACCCCGGAATATACCTATTTCCTTAAAACAAATTACTGAAAGAAACGATATACAAACATTGATAAATAAAATCATTCAAAGTAGGATTCGTATAACATTACAGATTTGTTCCAAGTACGATGAATAAAAAATACATCCAGGCGAATAAAAAATGTTTTTAGAGGAATTAGTATTTTTAAATTAAAATCTTTATCCTGCCATATATTGCTTCTGCATTTCAATAACCTGTTTTTTGAATTCAGGAAACCTTGACCATAACTCTTTCTGACATTCAGAAAGATCGTTACATTCAATACAACAATCTAACTTCTTTGAAATTACACACTGACGAACCGTACAGTTCAATAATACAACACCTTCCGGTTTTTCCTGGTTCTTACAACCAAAACAAAAAATCGTGTCAGGTTCAAAATCAATATTATATCTTTCCTTTAACTTCCATTTTTCATACACCTCTTTCTTCATTTCAGCATCATTTTTCTCAGATGCCTGTAAAAATGGACAATCAGGAGGACATTTATAACCGCAATAATTCAGGTTTTTAGGATCAATAAGCTCTGTAAAATTATTAAAAACATATTTACTTATTGCTTTAGTTTCTGACCCAAAACATAAGAAACAACAGGCAACACATGCCTGCGACCCTTTTTTCAAAAATTCCCGTCGTTTTATTGATTTAGTCATTGAATTATTTTTAAAGTAAATAATTTTATTATATTTGAGATAATCCTGAATCCAAACCTTAATATTTTTAAAGCTATGAGCTAATTTATGCTATTTGTGCTTCATCATGAAATTTTTTAGCATAATATTGTTTCTTTTTGTTTTTACCTTCTCTTACCCTCAGCAGCATAACATGCGTTTCAGGAACCTGACTACTGATATGGGCCTCTCAAACGGTGATGTTTTTTGTTTTGAACAGGACTATGAAGGATTTATCTGGATTGGGACTGCTGATGGACTAAACAAATTTGACGGAACCAATTTTACCGTTTTTAAGTTCATTCAAAACGATTCGAACTCATTATCAAGTGGTTATATAAATAATGTTTATGAAGATAAAAACAAAAATTTATGGATAGGAACAGTAAACGGCTTATGTTTATACAACCGCGATCTGAACAACTTTAAAAGAATTAACTGTGTTGATAAAAACGGCTTAAAGTCAACCTTTCATGTTTATGCTATTTATGAAGACAGTCATAACAATCTGTGGATTGGTTCAACAGCAGGCATTCATATACTTGACAGGCAGAATTATGTTCTTAACGAATGCTTTAACGAGCAATGTGATAAAGAAACAATCTCTAACTGTAATGATATTTGTCAGGATAAATCGGGAAATCTTTGGTATGCGTTGGATAATGAAGTTAATGGCGGAATAATAAAATATAATCCCGGTACGCGGGAATTCAAAAAATATACCAAGAACAGCCATGATTTACGCTTAAAAGAAAATGCAGTAACATGTATTATGGCTGATAATGAAAATAATATATGGATTGGCTATAAATCAGAAGGTGTAGATGTTATAAGTAATGACGGTAAGATTATTAAACGGTTTAAACATATATACGGGCAAACAAATTCACTAAGCACCAATGCTGTAAACTCTATTATCCAGAAAGACGAAAATACAATTCTGATAGGAACCAACGGAGGTGGTATTGATGAATATGATATTAAAAAAGACATATTTTACCACCATGTCAATGCCGTTTCAGATTACTCCTTACTAAGCAATAATGTGCAGAAAATATTTATAGACCGTAACGGAATATTATGGGCTGGCTGTAGGGGAGGAGGTGTAAGCATTTTTGATGAACGGTTCAACAGGTTTGAACTTTACAGAGAGGTAAAAGGTAGTAACAATGCATTAAGCGGTTCATCAGTCACAAGCTTTGCTGAGGATAATAACGGAAATATATGGATTTCAACTGATGGGGGAGGTATTTCTCTATTTAATCCCAAGAATAAAACGTTCACTCCCTTCCGCAATGATGACAGGAATCCCCACTTTTTAAGCAGTAACAAGGTTCTTGCTCTTCAGACAGATGACAGATCGGGATTATGGGTAGGCATGTGGCAGGGTGGACTAAACTATTTCAAAATAAACAATAACCGGCTTATTCTGATTAAAAAATTTGATTATCTGAAACAAAATGACCTGAGCAGTAATTGTATTTTTAAAATCTGTTATTGTAAGAATGCCGGAGAATTATGGGTTGGTAGCTATCTCACAGGTGTTTATAAATATGATGCTGTGAATAAAACTTTTATGCCGTTTGCCCTTCCGGTCGAAACACCTGCTTATAACACAATAAGAAATATATTTTGTGATTCAAGAAACGATAAGTGGTTTGCTACTGATTATAATGGACTGATCTGGTACTCAAACAGCAAAGGTAAATTTGAGAAATTTATTGCCAATAATACAGATTCAGGCAGTATATGTCGAAACTCCGTAAGTGTTGTATTTGAAGATAGCAGGCAGCGTATCTGGGTAGGGGTTGATGAATGTGGTTTAAACCTCTTTAATCGCGAAAACAGGTCGTTCAAGCAATACACAATAGAAGACGGGCTGCCTGATAATACAGTTGTCGGAATTCTGGAGGACAGTTATGGCCATTTATGGTTAAGTACGCATAACGGAATATCGAAAGCAATTGTTGACACTTTGTTAACTAATCCGCAGATTGAGTTCAAAAATTATACTGTTCTTGACGGGTTGCAGGGAAAAGTATTCAACCGCTGGTCATATTACCGTAGTTCAACCGGTGAAATGTATTTTGGCGGGTTACATGGTTTTAATGCATTTAACCCCGATAGCATGAAAGAAAACAATATAATCCCACCGGTTTATCTCACTGAATTTTTATTATTTAACGAACCGGTAAAGATCGGTGAAAAGTATTCTCCCCTGAAAAAACACATTTCTCAAACCAAAGAACTGATATTAAATTACAAACAAAACTTTCTGACTTTTAAATATGTTGCCCTGAATTATATCCATAGCGAAAAGAATCACTATGCCTATAAACTGGAAGGATTTGACAAAGAATGGACAGATGCGGGTAATAAAAGAGAAGCAACTTACACAAACCTTAGCCCGGGTGAATACGTTTTCAGAGTAAAAGCAAGTAATAATGATGGTTTATGGAACGAAGAAGGTGTTGCTGTTAAGGTAACAATTCTGCCTGCATGGTGGCAAACATTATGGTTAAAGATTCCGGCCATTCTTTTGATCATATTTTTAGTATTCAGACTCTACTATAGCAGAATCAGTAACTTTCGCAATAACCAGAAAATGCTTGAAGAAATGGTACTAAGACGTACCAAAGAGTTGAATGATATCAATATAGCATTAATAAACAAGCAGAAAGAAGTGAACCTGCAAAAGGAGGAACTTGAAAGGCAAAAAAATTCACTTCAGAAGGTAAATGAGATTTTAATTGACCAGCAAAATAAAATCATCGAACAAAACAAGGAGCTTTTTGATCATAGGAACAGGCTTGAGGCACTTGTTGCAGAAAGAACTCAGGAACTTGAAAATGCAAGAAAAAAAGCGGAAGAATCAGACAGGCTGAAAAGTGCTTTCCTTGCAAATATGTCACATGAAATACGGACTCCTATGAATGCAATAGTTGGGTTTTCAAGCTTATTGAATGATCCCGAAATATCTGCTGACGAAAAAGATGAATTCATCAAAATCATTCAGGCTAATTCAGAGTCCTTACTGATGCTTATTAACGATATCCTTGACCTGAGTATGATTGAAGCTAACCAGATGAAAATACGCAAAGAACCTTTCCTTCTGGATGAATTGATTGATCAGGTATATTCTGATTTCAGCCTTTATGAAAAAAATCCAAACCTTAAATTAATTAAGAATAACAAACTTAATGACAAAAATTTGACATTAAATACTGATAAATTCAGGCTGAAACAAATTCTGACCAATTTTATGAGCAATGCCTGCAAGTTTACAGAGAGCGGATATATTGAACTGGGAGCAGAAAAAAACAATGATAATCTGAATATTTACGTGAAGGATACCGGCATGGGTATTTCAGCTGATGACCTTGAGCATCTTTTTGAACGTTTCCGCAAGTTAAGTAATAATAAATCATATGCATTCAGAGGGGCTGGACTTGGATTGGCTATTTCAAAAAGGGTAGCTGAGTTGCTGGGCGGAAAGATAATTGTAAACTCAGAACTCGATAAAGGTTCTGTATTTACTTTCAGTATTCCATTTGATGTTGTTGTTTCCATAAAGGAAGACACATTGTTTATATCGGACCTGGTACTTGATGAGATCAACTGGACAGGCAAAAACATTCTTATCGTTGAAGATGAAGAAACAAATTATTATTATTTAAGAAAGATACTGGAAAAAACAAATGCTTTTACTTTTTGGGCTAAAAACGGACTTGATGCCGTAAATTATATTAAGTCGGGTCAATATGCCGATTTGATTCTTATGGATATAAAGATGCCTGTAATGGATGGTAACGAGGCTCTGAAACAAATAAGAGAAATAAAACCCAACCAGGTGATTATAGCACAGACTGCTTATGCACGGGCAGAAGACGAGGCAGGAATACGTAATACCGGTTTTAATGACTATATTGCTAAACCCATAAGTTCAAATGATCTTTTGATTTTGCTAAAAAAATACTTGCAGAGTAAATAATATAAGTAACTTTGCAAAGCGGTTTAATGAACAAAAGGGGATAAAGGCAATGAAAAATGATAAAGAAATTGTGGGGCTGATTCCGGCCGGAGGAAGGGCAAGCAGGCTTGGCAAAATTCCGCTCAGTAAAGAAATCTTTCCAATAATTGCGCCTGGCACTAATGACAAAATAAGTGTTGTATCCGAAAACCTGATGCAATACTTTAAAACGGCAGGTATTTCAAATGTATATTTTATTATCCGTAAAGGCAAATGGGATATTCCTGACTATTTTGGTGACGGCAGTGAAATTGGCATGAATATCGGATACCTCTTAATGAACCTGCCCTATGGCACGCCTTTTACACTAAACCAGGCATTTCCTTTTATAAAAGATAAAATTGTTGCTCTGGGTTATCCTGATATCCTTATTAAACCAGCTAACTGTTATTCTGTCCTTGTTCAGAAATTCAGAAACAGTGACGCAGAGGTTATTCTGGGTATTTTCCCTGTTTCCAATTATTTAAAATGGGATATGATTGAATTCGATGATCAGAAAAATATCCGCAATATAGTGGTGAAACAAAACAGACCTGACCTGCAGTACGGATGGACAGTTGCACTTTGGAACTCTGAATTTTCAAGGTACATTAACGATTATCTTGCTATACACCTTAAAAAGAATCCAGATGGTATGCTCAAAATTGCCGGCCTTGAAAAACGGGAATTATATGTTGGCGATATAATTCAACAGGCTATCAATGATCATTTGAATGTTGAATATGTAAAATTTGAAAACGGCAGTTGTATCGACATTGGCACAATATCTGACCTGAAAAAATACCTCCAGCTAACTATTTCCTGATATTTCTAGTAGTTTGTATGATTTCTATGCGCAATTTTTAAATTTTTAATTTGAGAAACATCATTTTTATTTTAATATATTGATTAACTTTTTATTAAAATAAATATGATGTAATTGTGATGTAGTAGGGATGTAATATTGATGTAGTCGTTTCAGACCAATTCATTTTTTTTAATCGTTACATTTGATTCATAATTCAAATCTCAAAAACCTGCTAAATTATTAACTAACTTAAATTATTGAACACATGAGAAAATTTACTTTTTTATTTTTTGGCCTTTTGCTCATGATGACTTCATGGCTTTATGGCCAGGAAAAACTAATTACCGGAACGATCACCTCAGCCGATGATGGTTCTGTTTTACCCGGTGCATCTGTTGTGGTGAAAGGCACAACAACAGGAACCACAACCGATGCGACGGGCAAGTTTTCGCTGGTGGTACCCGAAGGTGCAACGCTGGTTATATCGTATGTTGGATATAACACAGAGGAAGTACCCATAACCACAGAAACCAACATTACGGTTGTATTAATGCCCGATATTTCGAAACTTGAAGAAGTAGTAGTTGTTGGTTACGGCGTCCAGAAAAAAAGCCTGGTGACTGGAGCGATTTCGAAAATAGAAGCC
Source organism: Bacteroidota bacterium (assembly GCA_029268165.1). Classification (GTDB taxonomy): domain Bacteria; phylum Bacteroidota; class Bacteroidia; order Bacteroidales; family UBA10428; genus UBA5072. The sequence goes on along the minus strand of JAJUGM010000003.1, from coordinate 15,416 downwards.
AAAGATGTGGCAAATTCTGTTTCTACCCGTTTTGAACAAGCTCTTCAGGGAAGAACATCAGGCCTGGTTGTTGTTCAAAACTCCGGTGCCCCGGGTTCAAGCTTAACCATAAAAATAAGAGGTAACTCCTCAGATGGTAGCAATAGTCCTTTAATAATTGTAGATGGAGTAAGAACCGGCGGATTAGAGTACTTAAATCCTGCAGACATTGAATCTTATGAAGTGCTGAAAGATGCTGCCTCTGCTGCAATTTATGGAGCTGATGGAGGTAATGGCGTTATATTAATAACCACTAAAAAGGGTAGTCAGAAAGGTTCATTATTTGAATATAATTTTACGCATAGTATTCAGCAGCCTACCAACTTACCAAAAGCGATGAGTGGAAGTCAATACAGACAATATTTCATGGAGGCCGCAACATGGGAAAACAGACCAAACAAATATGCTCAGTTTGCTGCTCTGGATTCAACAATTAATACAAACTGGGTGGAAGAAATTTTTCAGAATGCACCCATGGATGAGCATCGCTTAAGCTTTTCAGGTGGTTCCGAAAAAACACAATACTATCTGAGTGGTTCTTACCTGAGTCAGGATGGAACCGTGGGAGGCCCAAAAAACAACTTTACCCGTTATTCTTTCAGAGATAATATTGAAACTCAGGTAAAATCGTGGTTTAGTGTGGGCACAAATTTATCCTATACTCACTTCACTAAAAATAACTTAAATACTACGAATGAATATGGAGGTATAATTAACAACGCATTGAATTACGACCCCACTATTCCTGTTTATTATTCCGATATCAGCGAAATTCCGGAAACATACAGGAATGATCCTGAAATTATGGCCGCATGGAACAGGACCGCAGATGGGCATTATTATAGCAAATCAGCCATAACCGTTGGTGAAGCCTGGAATCCCGTTGCGCAGATTGATTATACGCATGATAAGATAGCACAGGATAAAATTGTTGCTGATGTTCATGCAGATTTTAAACCTTTAAAATGGGCCAAACTCACTTCACGTTTTTACATTGATTATGCATATCAGAAAAGAACTGCATTCAACGGTAAAAATTTTTATGGCGTAGACCCAATAGTTGCAGATACCAATACAAATGTCGAACAATCATGGGATAAATGGTTTAAGTATGGGCTGGAAAATTATATAACATTGAATAAACAATTTAATAATCACAACATTGAAGTAATGATAGGCCAAAGCTATGAAGATTATGCCCATGATTGGCTCTATGTAAGAAGATATAATATCCAATATGCCTCATTGGATTATGCTTATCCAGGTGCTGCTCTTGATTTAGAGAGGTTTACTATAAGCGATCAAAGCGGAGATGATTGGGCTGTATCAAGATTAGCATCTGTGTTTGGCCGGTTTGTTTACAACTATAATGAAAAATATATGCTGCAGGGCAATTTCAGAAATGATGGAGCCTCAAATTTCGGGCCTGATAATAAGTTTGTATTATTTCCTTCTTTTTCTGCAGGGTGGACAATAAGCAAGGAAAACTTTTTCAACTCAGCCTCAGCATTAAATAATGCAGTCGATTATTTAAAGTTAAGGTTCAGCTGGGGACAAAACGGAAGCAGGCAAACATTAAATTCATTTCCGTATGTTACTTTAATGCAAACAGTATATTATTCTGATGCATCATTGACAGGTTCACGTATTCTTGGAAAAGTTCCCGGTCGTCCTGCAAATACTGCCATCAGCTGGGAAACCAGTGAGCAGACCGATATCGGCCTTGACGCAAGATTTCTAAAGAATGCCTTGTCATTAACAATTGACTGGTTTAAAAAAAGTACAAAAGGCCAGCTTGCAGAAAAAGCTGATCAGCCTGAATATTTAGGTTTTCAAGGTATTGCCATGGTAAATAGCGGAGAAATTGTTAATAAAGGCTTGGAATTCGACCTGTCATACAGAAATAAGGTAGGTGGCCTTAATTATTTTGCTTCATTCAATGCATCTTACATTAAAAATGAAGTAGTTGATTATGGAGTTAAACAGGGTAAAGAAGGTGTTACTGTTGGCCAGCACGGATTAGTGAACCGTTATGATATAGGCCAGCCGGTATGGTATTTTTATGGTTATAAAGCTATTGGCATATTTCAGGATACCGCTGAAATTAATCATTACGGAACTGTTAATCCAACTACAGGACAGTTTGTTAAAATACAACCTACAGCAAAACCCGGAGATATAAAATTTGCTGATCTGCCAGTTGATTCGCTTGGTGGTGTCGGTGATGGTAAAATTGACGGAAATGACCGTACATATCTTGGTAAGCCTTTACCCGACTGGATATTTGGATTTACAATAGGATGTGAATATAAAGGTTTTGATCTCACGGTTTTCTTCCAGGGTGTAACCGGTAACCAGATTTACTGGGCAAGTTATCGTAATGACCGTACCGAATATAATAAAAACCTTATCTGGTATGAAAACCGCTGGACAGGTCCGGGAACATCAAATAAATATCCGCGTGCTGCTAACAACGATTTCTCAAAGATCTTTAAAGTCAGCTCTTTAAATGTTTATGACGGAGATTATTTAAGGCTTAAAAGCCTTACTCTAGGTTATACATTGCCAAAAAGACTGACAGAAAGAATATTTGTTAATAAACTCCGGATTTATTACACAGGAACGAATTTGTTAACATTTACCAGTTATCCTGGTACCGATCCTGAAGTGGGAATGTACGATCCTAACAGCAACAACACTTATGGCATTGACAAGGGTACTTATCCTCCCACAAGGATACATTCATTTGGCATAAGTGTTACTTTTTAATAATTATTAAATCAGAAGATTATGAAAAAGATATATTTCATTGCAACAATATTTATAACAATATTGTTTGTTGCATGCAGCGAAGAAGATATTACACTTCAACCTCAGGGAAGAGAACTGGATGTGACCTATTATAAAACAGAATCACAGCTTAATGAAGCTGTGTATGCAGCTTATGATCCTTTGCAGGATATTATATGGGGCGGCAATCCATTTATGTGGGGAAGCATTACATCTGATGATGCTGTGGCAGGTGGTGCTGACTTTACTGATCAGAAAACATATCAGATGGCTGACAGATTCACAGTAACTGCAGTAGAAGACAAAGAAAATGATTTGAATCAGTTTTGGGTACCACGTTTTAAAATGATTTACCGTAGTAATCTTATCTTAAAATTTGCCGATGAAAATGACGAATTTGGCAAAAGGGCTAGAGCTCATGCCTATTTTATAAAAGGGCTTGCCTATTTTCAGCTCACCCGGATGTTCGGCGGGATGCCAATTATTGACAAAGTTCCGGCACCTGAAGAAAAATTTGGGCGATCCTCTCAATCCGATACATGGAAAGCCATTGAAGAATATTTGCTGAACGCAATTGAAGGGCTGCCTGAGAGAACAGCGAACGGCGACCCTCAGGATCTTGCGACAAAAGGCTCGGCTCAGGCTTTGCTTGGAAAAGTGTATATGTATCAGAATAAATATGCTGAAGCTATTGCCATATTGGAACAAGTAACTCAAAATCCCAACTATTCACTTGAGCCCAATTATGCCGATGTCTTTGCCCCTGAAAACAAACATGGCAGAGAATCAATATTTGAAATAAATTTCACCAGTACTGACGGGGGAACAATCTGGGATCAATATTGTAATGGAAATGCAAGTTATACGCTTTGCGGCCCTAGAACAGGTGAAGTCACCATTCAGAATGCAACCTTTGAATGGGGTTGGGGAATGAACCAGCCTACACAAAAGCTTGCAAAAGCTTTTGATGATATGGGCGATAAAATAAGAAAAAATAATTCCATAATTTCCAGTGATTCCATTCTAAGTGTCTCACCTACAAATACATTTCAGAATGCATTAACAAATTACTGGGACTTAAAACATGTCAGAAGAAAAGGATTTTTTATCAGCGCCACACAGGTAGCACAAAATATTATCCTGCTCCGTTTGTCTGATGTGTATCTTCTTCTGGCCGAAGCTTATGCCAATACGGGTGATGAAACCAATGCATTAAAATATCTCAATCTTGTGAGGGAAAGAGCTGGATTACCTGATGCAACAGGAGGTGCTGACTTGTTAACAAAAATCAAAAAGGAACGCCAGTTAGAGCTCTGTCTTGAAGGTGATCGTTATTTCGATCTGGTTCGCTGGGGTGATGCTGTAACAGAGCTTACAGGAGAAGAATATGATGCAGGCGGACTAAATTATTCCACAGGTAAACCGGGAGTTTCGACCAACGGATTATTCCCAATTCCTCAAGATGAAATGAATAAGATTGGTGATGACCCGAACTTCCGTCAAAACCCCGGCTATTAACAACACAGTCTTATTAATTTATTCATAGCAATAGTTGATTAGTTCTTAAATTAGCGAAGGCCACCGGAAAACAATTCCGGTGCCTTCTTTAAAAAAATTATCAAATGAAAAACAGCTTCATTTTATTTTGTTTCTTATCACTCTTTAGCTTCAGCACTTCTTTTTCCCAGCCGTTTCTTAAGACTTCAGGGGAAAAAATAGTGGATGACGCAGGCAATGAAGTGATTCTTAAGTCTGTTGGCATTGGCGGGTGGTGGCTCCAGGAGGGATATATGTTCGAAACATCCTCTTTCGCCAATACCCAGCATGAACTCAGAAAAAAAATTGAAGAGCTTATCGGAACCGACAGCACCAACATATTCTATGAAGCATTCCTGAATAACTTCGTTACACGCCGCGATATAGATTCTATTGCCGCATGGGGCTTCAATTCTATCCGTCTGCCCATGCATTATAACCTTCTGATTTCAGCTGCTGAACCTGATACCTTTATTGATAAAGGATTTCAATTGATTGACAGCCTCATTGCATGGTGCAGACCTCATAATATGCATATTATACTCGACCTCCACGCTGCGCCTGGCGGACAGGGGCACGATCAACCCATTTCCGACTACGACCCGTCGAAACCATCATTATGGGAAAGTGAAGAAAATCAAACGCTGACGGCTGTTTTATGGAAAGAATTAGCCCGTCGGTATGCCAATGAACCCATCATCGGAGGTTATGATATTCTCAATGAGCCTAACTGGGAACTTGGTAGTTCAAATGAAATTTTACGCTCATTTTACGAAAGAATTACTGATTCAATACGACAGGTTGATACCAGCCATATCATATTTATCGAAGGCAACTGGTTTGCTACTGACTTTAACGGACTAACACCGCCATGGGATGAAAATATGGTTTATAGCTTTCATAAATACTGGAGTGCTTGCAATACATCAAGCATTCAATATCTGCTAAATCTAAGAGATACCTACAACGTACCTCTATGGCTTGGAGAAACCGGTGAAAATTCAAATCACTGGTTTACCCAACTGGTTAAATTAATGGATCAGCACAATATCGGATGGGCATGCTGGCCTTATAAAAAAACAGGTTCGGTTGCCGGCCCGCTCACAATTACAAAACCAGCCGGTTATCAGGTATTACTTAATTACTGGAAGGGACAAGCTCCGAAACCTACTGCAGATTATGCTTTCAATGCACTATTGGAATTAACCGACAGCCTCCGTATTGAACATTGCACATATCACCCAGATGTTATTCATGCCTGGCTAACATTTCCAAACCAAAGTCAGACAATTCCTTTCAGGTATAATACAGTACCTGGTAAAATATTCTGCACCGATTATGATATGGGTTACCAAAATACAGCATATAATGATGCTGATTATCAAAACATATCCGGCCCTGGTCAGGCAACATGGAACTCGGGTTGGTCATACAGAAATGACGGTGTTGATATTGAACAATGCTCTGATGGAATAACAAATGGCTACAATGTGGGATGGGTAAACGATGGTGAATGGCTCATTTACACCATTCAGGTTACACAGAACAATTATTATGCTTTTAACATCCGCTATGCCGGCCAAAGTACAACGGGTAAAATACATATTGAAATAGACGGAATTAATGTAACCGGAACAGTAAACCTCCCACCTACAGGCGGATGGCAAAGCTGGAGGAGTAAAACTACCAGCGGGGTAATGCTTGAATCGGGCATTCATAAGATGAAAGTTGTGATAGAAACCGGCGGATTTAATCTTAACTTTATTGATATGGCTGTTACAACAAACATAAATACCAGAGAATCAAATAATAATTCTCTATTTAACATTCATTATGATACTGCTGGAAGAAATCCTGTGATTAAAGCAAACTATCCGGATAAAAGGCCTTTCAGAATTAAAATATCTGACCTATCAGGTAAAATAATCCTTTCTGACACATTTGATGATATATACAAAATTTCTGATACTGTTCCCGATGGTATATACCTTATTTCTGTTTTTAATACCACGAATTGCAGCACTCAGAAATTAATGATTAATTTTAGCTTTTAAAGATTAGTTGTCTAAAAATTAACTGAACATGAAAATAAAATGGAAATATCTTGTTGGAATCTGCTCCATGTTTTTAGGATTAAGTTTTTCGTTGGGGCAATGTTACGAACTTGTCTGGTCTGATGAATTTAACCATGAAGGCCTGCCCGATTCGGCCCGCTGGAGCTACGATGTCGGTGGCGGCGGCTGGGGTAATAACGAGTTACAGTATTATACGTATAAACGCACTGAAAATGCACGTATTGAAAATGGCAAACTTATCATTGAAGCACGCAATGAAACATACCTTGGGAGTAACTATACATCTGCAAGGCTGGTTTCGAAATATAAAGGTGATTGGTTATATGGCAGTATCGAGGTAAGGGCTAAATTGCCGGGGGGTGTGGGCACATGGGCAGCTATTTGGATGTTGCCGACAGACTGGGCTTACGGAAGCTGGCCAAAAAGCGGAGAAATTGATATAATGGAGCATGTTGGTTATGATGAAGGAAATATACATGGCACCATACATACAGAAGCATATAATCATACGCTGGGAACCCAAAAGGGTGGTTCATTGATGGTAAGCGATGCAATTGATACATTTCATGTGTACAAGGCAAAATGGACCCCTGAAAAAATTGAATTCTATGTTGATGACACCAAATATTTCACTTTTAATAATGAACATACCGGTTATACCACCTGGCCGTTTGACAAACGATTTCATCTCATATTAAACCTCGCAGTGGGAGGCAACTGGGGAGGTGCACAGGGAGTTGATCCGGCAGCCTTTCCGGCACGCATGGAAATTGATTATGTGAGAATATATCAGCTTTCAGAAAACCTTGTCATACACGGCCCTGAAAAAGCATACCCACTGCAGGACAGCCTTCATTTTTTTCTATATCATGACGAGGGAGCCAGTTATTCCTGGTCGCTCAGTGGTGATGGTGATATTTTAACGCCAGCCGACTCTAATGAAGTTTATGTTCGATGGAGCTGTAGCGCCGACACTGTGCTTTGTCATGTCATTACCGGATGTGGCGAATATCATCTGAGATTACCCTTACAAATTGATGAATATAATATAACCGCACCTTTTTTCGTTGACTCACAACAAGATAGTGTTTTATTGATTGCCCCGCCAATACAGGGAGCAACCTACAACTGGCTGGTCCCTGCCGGGGTTACAATAATTGGTGATGCAAATAATGATTCACTTTATGTTCAGTGGAGTAATGAATCAGGCACTGTAACACTTGAAATGAGCAATACCTGCGGAAATTTCAATATTACCAGAAAAATGCGGTTATATGGTCAATATGCCTATCCTGACCCTGATAATCCACATCTAATACCGGGCACATTTAATGCTACTGAGTTTGATTACGGTGGAGAAGGTATTGGTTATCATGATAATGAAGCAGATAACCAGGGCTCAGGTCCACGCCAGGATGAAGGAGTTGACACCGAATATAGCGATAATGGGGGTGCTAACGTAGGTTGGATAATGGCAGGCGAGTGGCTTGAATATACAATACACGTGCTTGAAGATAATATTTATCAGGCAGGTATTCGCGTTGCAAGCAACACTTCATCAAGGGGCCCGTTAAGAATACTGATAAACGGAGAAAACCGTATTCCGGACATCACTGTACCATTTACCGGTTCGTGGAGCACTTTTACCACAATGGTTGTGTCAGATATCCCTCTTTACACAACCGATACCTTAATAAGGCTTTTTGCTGCGGGCGGAGGGTTTAACCTTGGTAATGTTACTATCGACACTTTTATAGCCAGTTCCAATGTATCATTTTCCAACAAAAAACTGATGATTTATCCCAATCCTGCCTCGGATCTTATATATATTGACAGCGAACAGCCGATTTTAAAAATAATTTTCACAGATATCAGCGGCAGAGTATTTCATTCATTAATGCCTGAAAAAAATACAATATTTGCCACCATCGATATCAGTAGGTATAAATCCGGTATTTACATAATGCATATACAAACCATAGATCAGCAAAAACATATCATAAAAATAGTGCATCAATAATGCCTTCAGGTTTAAATAGCCCTCTAAAAAAGCCTGCCCTGACAGGAATTCTTTTTCTGTTCTTTTTATGGGGTGGATTATTGTGCCTAAATATTATTCTTTTTCCCTATCTCGAAAAATTATTTGCATTCAAAACATCAACATATTTTGGTTTTTACACGGTATTTTTTGGTATATTTTTTATTATGGCCATACCGGCAGCACTATTCATCAGGCTTTTCAATTTCAAAATAAGCATTATGCTTGGCTTGTTTATTTCCGGCATTGGAACAGCACTCTATATTTTTGCCTCACAATATATTTCATTTTCACTCTTTATGGCCGGAGTGATTATTCTTGCATCAGGAATAACCATTATTCAGGTTGCCGCAAATACTTATATCGGATTGCTCGGAGAATTAAATGCTGCCGCTGGCCGCTTAAGTCTGGGCCATGCAATTAGTGCTGCAGGATACGTATTTATACTGATTTTTACAATCAATCCGGTTTTCACAAGTTATGAAAGCATAGTTAACAATGCAAAAATCATACAGCAACCCTATATAATTATAGCCATCCTGATTATGCTAATGTTGTTATTATATACACAATTGCGCTTTCCAAAATCAACTGATCAAAGGAGCATGTTGTGGTTTACAGGCAGGTCTGCTTTTTACCTTTCCGTTACCGGTATTTTCATATATTCTGGTACTGAAATCATGATTATCCGTTTAATTCAGGATTCCCAACAAGGTATTCATTCATCTTCCTTTATTTCTTTAATGCTCCTGGCATACTGGGCAGGTATGATGACAGGCAGGCTGTTAGGTTTTGTGTTGTTTCAGCGTTTCTCTCCGCTTCTTATACTGCTTATTAATGGTTTAACTGCCATAATTATATTCATTGCGGCATTATTTGACATTTCAAGCAATACATTATGGTTTCTTTTACCTACGGGACTTTTAAACGGTATTATATTTCCTGTCTTTTTTATATCTGGATTGCAGCAATCAGAAAACCCGTCATACTTTGACGGAGCTTTACTTATTATGGCTACTTCCGGCGGGGCAATAATTCCACTCTTCTATAATTATTTTTCCACCATTTATGGGGAATGGATGTCTTTGATCATTATCCTGATTTGTTATTTAATCATAACTATTATCACCTTTATTCAAAGCAAAGTTCCATCGCTTGCTGATTCAAAATTAGCGCTTAACAAGAAGTAAACCACAAAGAAATGTTGCTTCTCCTATTTTGTTCAAACAAATTTATCTTAAGAATTATAAAGAAGTCAGTCTTTGCCTGTTTCATGAGAAAAACCTGCTCTTTTATGTTAATCAGGTCTTATCATAATGAAGGCAAACTTTTAAGGTAATCAAAATCAACGTCTTCTCCATCAGTACAATCCCAGATAATATCCTGTATCTGAGTGATCTGAGAATAATTAAGATTTATAATATCTTTGGTTTTCAATATTTTAACGATTTCAGTCAGACAACCAGAACCGACAACATCGCACATGGTGTAGGTTGATGCAAAGTCAGGCGCTGATTTACTTACATTCAGGCAAAATACAGGGATTGTTATATCGATGGTTTCATAGGCTTCGATAATAATTGTAACCGGCACAGCAATTAACATAGGCTGATAATCATCTGAGCCCGGGAAAAACCATGTGCCCGGAACAATTGTATAAGTAATCTGTGTTGCAGTCAGATTAGTAAATTTCAATGAAAGGCTAAAAGTACCCCCGGCGGGCATCATTCCGCTTGCATCCAGGCAATTCATAATGCAATTGACATCATTTGGCGTATTTTCGGAACATTCGGTGATGCAGGCAACATATTCATTCAGTTTAGCCGTATCTTCAAATTGTTCATAGGAAATATCACCGTCTATCTGCGTTGTAAGGCCCTGCAGTGTAACAGCCTCACAGGTTTCATTAAATGGTTTATTATCATTCTTCTTGTTGTCTTTTGAACATGCTGATAAAAATATTATCACAAGTAAAGTCAGGCCTGCAATAAAGAATTTTTTCATGGTGGTTTGTTTTTTTATATTAATATTATTAAAGTTACAAAAATGAATAATACAAAGTTTCTACATGGAGCAAATTGTGACAAACGTTATAAAATACATGATAACTGACGGAATAGATTTGTTGAAAAAAAACCAACTTTTTAAAACCTGATTAATTTGTAGTTAAAACAAAAACCCCTCCTGACGAGGGGTTTATATGACTGTATGCTATTCAGCAATAATTTCAAAAGGTATTTCTACCTGCACGTCTTTATGCAGCCTGATCTTTGCATGATATTTACCAAGCTCTTTGATTAACTCTTCTTTAAATGTGATGTTTTTTCTGTCGATGTCAAAACCCTTTTCTTTTAAGGCTTCTGATATCTGAATGGAATTAACCGAGCCAAATATTTTGCCCTTGGAGCTGGCCTTAGCACCAATTGTCAGACTTATGCCTTTAAGTTTTGCGGCCAGTGCTTCAGCCTCTTCACGAATCTTGGCTTCCTTATGGGCGCGTTGTTTTATTAATTCATCATGCATTTTTTTGGCCGATGCAGTAGCATTTACAGCAAGTCCTTTAGGGATAAGGTAATTTATTGCATATCCGTCCTTTACCTTTATGATATCATCTTTATATCCAAGATTTGGTACATCCTGTTTTAAAATCACTTCCATAATAAACAACTTTAAATTATTTCAACATATCAGTAACATAAGGCAGTAATGCAAGATGCCTGGCCCTTTTAACCGCTGTGGCAACTTTCTTCTGATACTTTAGCGACGTCCCCGTAACCCTTCGCGGCAAAATTTTGCCCTGTTCATTCAGGAATTTCTTCAGAAATTCCGGATCTTTATAATCAATATATTTTATTTTGTTTTTCTTAAAACGGCAATATCTTTTCTTTTTGATTTCTACCGTAGGAGGGGTAAGAAATCTGATTTCACTCTGATTGGCCGGTGTTTGTCCGTTCATGATTTATTCCTCCTTTATTTTTTCAGTTTCTTCTTTTTTGGTTCTACGTTTTTCGCTGAATTCAACGGCATACTTATCCATTTTAACCGTCTGAAAACGGATAATACGCTCATCGCGTTTATATTCAGTTTCAAGTACCTGAATAAGGTCTCCCTGGGCTTTGAAATCAAATAAATGATAAAAGCCAGTTGATTTTTTACGGATGGGATAAGCGAGCTTTTTCAGCCCCCAGTTTTCCTCATGAACTATTTCACCGCCTTTGTCGGTGATCACTTTCCTGAATTTATCAACCGCTTCCTTCATCTGTGCCTCAGATAAAACGGGAGTTACAATGAAAACGGTTTCGTAATGATTCAACATGCTTATAATTTTAATTAAACATCAATTTTTTTGGCACGCAAAAGTATTAACTTTTTTTATCTAATCAAATTTATTTTCAGAATTTATATTTTTTAGATACCCAAATGAGTTTTAATTATATTTGCTTTCGAATTTGCAACTCATGGAAAACTTTTTGGTTTCAGCAAGAAAATATAGGCCCGACACTTTTGATACGGTTGTCGGTCAGCCTGTTATTACATCTACTTTAAAAAGTGCCATCCGGTCGGGGCATCTTGCCCATGCCTACCTGTTTTGTGGACCCCGTGGGGTTGGAAAAACCACCTGTGCGCGTATATTTGCCAAAGCAATTAACTGCAGCAATCCGGGAGCTGATGCTGAGCCCTGCAACAACTGCAACTCATGCAAAACATTTAATGAATCAAAATCATTCAATATCCACGAACTTGATGCCGCATCAAACAATTCTGTCGATGATATCCGCAACCTGATCGAAAGTGTGCGCATTTTGCCGCAAACCGGCAAATACAGCGTATATATAATCGATGAAGTGCACATGCTTTCCCAATCAGCCTTTAATGCTTTCCTGAAAACCCTTGAAGAACCTCCGGCTCACGCTATTTTTGTTCTGGCTACTACCGAAAAACACAAAATCATCCCTACCATCTTGTCACGCTGCCAGATATTTGATTTTAACCGCATCAAAGTGGATGATATTGTTAGTTACCTTAAAAAAATAGCTTCCAAAGAAGGCGTTGCGGCCGAAGACGAAGCACTGCAGGTAATAGCGCTCAAAGCCGATGGGGCAATGCGTGATGCCCTTACTATTTTCGACCAGCTGGTAAGTTTTTCACAAAAAAGCATTACCTATAAAAATGTTATTGAAAACCTTAATGTACTTGACTACGACTACTTTTTCAGATTGACAGATTGTTTTATTAACGGTGACACAGTCAACGCATTGCTGATATTCAATGAAATACTAATGAAAGGTTTTGATGCCCTGAATTTCATCAGCGGTCTCGCCGGGCACCTGAGAGATGTATTGGTATCACACGACCCTGTTACCCTACAGCTTCTCGAAGCCGGAGAATCAATAAAAGGTAAATACCTCGAACAGGCACGCAGATGTGATAACGAATTTTTATATAAATGTCTCGATATACTGAATCAATGTGAAATTCAATACAAATCAAGCAAAAACCAGCGCCGGCATGTTGAAATTGCGCTTATCAGACTGTGTAATGCCAGCAGTGAAAAAAAAAACAATAATGATGATGTAACTGCAGGAAAAGATGTTGTTTTAGGAAATGTAGCTAAGGAGAAGAAGAAAGATATCTTTGAGATAAAGAATAAGGTAACAGGAAAAGATGGGACAACAACGGCATTTTATACGAAACCGGCAGAAGAAATAAGAAACGGGAAAGACAGTAACAAATTAAATGAAAGCAAAGAACCGTATTTTGAAAAACATAAAACAGTATCCATTAAAAACGCACTGAAAAGTTTAGAAAAAAATGACAAAGAAAATGTCCCTGATTTAAATAATGGTAAAAATAATGAAATTGCACCCGCTGACAAAGAATATACCAACCATGAAATTTTACCTGATTTTCTGGTAAAATGCTGGATGGCTTATGCCGAATCATTATATGGCACAAAACCAAGGATTTCTTCAGCATTAAAAAATACTGTACCTATCGTTAAAGAAAATCGCATCATTGAAATATCATTCAGCAATCAAATACAGATTGATGATTTTAATCAGTTTGCCAAAAATGACCTTGAGAAATTTCTTCGGCGCGAACTTCAGCATCCCGGAATTATTATTGAAGTTAAACTGCAATCTGCTGATACGCCTGTGAAAAAATTATACACAGCTGAGGAAAAGCTGGCATATCTTGCCGGTAAAAATCCCATAGTTACAAAACTAAAGCAGGAATTAGGACTTGAACTTGAATAATCATAAATATATTATCCAGAAATATGAGCGGAGAAAAAATTGCACTGTCCAACGGTATTCTTCATGTGCCTGATACGCCCATAATACCATATATTGAGGGAGACGGTACAGGCCCGGATATATGGAAAGCATCTGTTAAAGTTTTTGATGCAGCTGTTGAAAAAGCCTATAATGGCAAGCGAAAAATATTCTGGAAAGAAGTACTTGCCGGCGAAAAGGCTTTCAATCTCACAGGTGAATGGCTCCCTTACAATACCCTTGAAACAATAAATGAATATCTTGTTGCCATTAAAGGGCCTCTGACTACACCGGTTGGCGGAGGCATTCGGTCATTAAATGTTGCTTTGCGCCAGACGCTTGATTTATACGTTTGTCTCAGGCCTGTCCGATATTACGATGGGGTGCCTTCACCGGTAAAAAACCCCTCAGCAACCAACATGGTAATCTTCAGGGAAAATTCGGAAGATATTTATGCCGGCATTGAATGGATGACCGGAACACCTGAAGCCAGTAAAGTAATAAAGTATTTGCAGGAAGAAATGGGAGTGAAAAAAATCCGCTTTCCCGAAACCACCTCAATAGGTATAAAACCGGTGTCCAAACAAGGAACAGAAAGACTTGTCAGGGCAGCTATAAGATATGCCATTACTCACGACCTTCCATCAGTAACATTGGTGCACAAAGGCAATATCATGAAATTTACAGAAGGAGCCTTCCGCGACTGGGGTTATAATTTGGCAAAAACTGAATTTGGCGCAACTGAAACAAACGGAGGCCCTTGGTGTTCTTTTAAAAATCCACAAACCGGACGCGATATTATTATTAAAGATGTCATCGCCGATGCATTTCTTCAACAAATACTGACCAGACCAGCAGAATACTCGGTAATTGCCACCCTCAACCTCAATGGCGACTATATCTCAGATGCCCTGGCTGCTATTGTTGGCGGCATTGGCATTGCACCCGGTGCAAATATTAATTACGAAACCGGTCATGCCGTTTTTGAAGCAACACATGGTACAGCCCCGAAATATGCCGGAAAAGACATGGTAAATCCGGGTTCAGTGATCCTCTCAGGCGTTATGATGCTTGAATATATGGGATGGAAAGAAGCTGCAGAACTTATTGTCACAGGACTTCAGAAATCCATTAAAGCCAGAAAGGTTACATACGATTTTGAGAGATTGATGGAAGGGGCAACATTACTGAAATGTTCTGAGTTTGGAGATGAAATCATTAAAAACATGCGATAAGTTAAGAAAGCTGATTAGAGTTTAATATACTGTTAATGCCGGATTTTGTCATTAGGCTTATTTTTCTAATAACCACCATTAGAAAAATTTGTTGTTTTGACATTAAACACAATTATTGCATTAAAGAAATTTCTAAAGCAATGCGATTAAGAAAAATCAACTTTTCCGGTTTGCTGGGGCTGCACCAGAAAAGTGATTTTTCTAAATCGGGATAACCCTAAGTACAATGAATTTACAAACTCATTCGGGCGAATAAAAATAATTGTTCGCGAAATTTTGACGAGTAGGATTGAATGGTGATGGGGCTTTGCCCCATACCCCACATCCTTTTTTGTCCTGACACAAAAAAGGATGCAAAAAAAGTCAAGGCTTAAGCAGTTTTCCCCAAAAACTACGGCTCGCCGGGCATGCGCAATACAACAGATAG
>JAJUGM010000002.1 GCA_029268165.1 Bacteroidota bacterium | reverse complement strand
TTGAAAGAATTCAACATATTACATTCTTTTTTTAACAGGATATTCCAGGGGAAACCGCAAATTGTGATATTATTATTAGTCTTTGTCATCCTTATTTCAATATTTTATATTGATATGCGCTTTTCATATAACAGAAAAGCTAAAAATCTGATCAAAATTCATTTGCTTGCACAAAATCATCATTGGCGGGGTGTTTTAAAAATGGCTGAAGAGTTGCCTGTAACGGACAGAAAAATCATTTTTCAGATAAACAGGGCGTTGTATCATCTTGGTACCCTTCTAGATCAATCGTTTGCTTATTCACAATTTTACGGTGAACACGGTCTTATGTTAAATATGCATTACAACAGTGATGTAGCCATGTTATGCAGTGATCTTTTTTATGACATGGGTCATATCAAAGAGTCATTGCACTGGGCCTATGAAGCGCAAACCAAATCGGAACTGGCGCCTGATGTGCTTCAGCGTATTGTAATGGGTAATATAATTTTAGGTGAATACCAGCGGGCTGAGAAATTTTTAAAAATATTATCAAAATCGATTATATACAGGAAGTGGGCTTTGCATTACTTAAGGTATCTTAATAATGGGAATTTAATAATTCATGATAAGGAAATTATTGAAAAAAGGGATTTATATCCCAAAACTGATTTTTATTCTAATATAAAAAATCCACGATACGATTTATTCAGGTTATTTACGGAAAATACCAGAAACAAAATGGCATTTGAGTACTTCATGATGTATTCATTATTAACCCACGACCTTAAAGATATTGTTGAGAATCTGCATTATCTTGAAAATGTTGATTATAAGAGAATTCCGGTTCACCTCGAAGAAGCTCTGATTTTGTTTCTTACAATCAATAAAAACTATCAGCTAAAATCAGGAAGTTATCGTATTAGTGAGATTACTAAACGCAGGTTTGCTGATTATACGAAAATACTCATGAGGTATAATAACGACAAAAAAGCTGCCAGGCTCGAATTATATGATAAATATGGTAATACTTATTGGTATTATATTCATTATATTAGTCCCATTACAACCAGGCGTAAAATAATACAACAATAGTATAAATTTATGAGAAAATATAGATTTCTTCTTTTACTGGTATTGTTTTTATTACTATTAGCAACCTTCATGATATTGCGATTGACCAGTCTTTATCCTCCCCAAAGATACGAGCAGTCAGACAACATACCCAAAATTTTTCCTGATTACATTGGTATCACCATTCCGGTAAATATAGCTCCTATGAATTTTCTCCTTGGTGAACATGATGAGAAAAGTATAGTGGTTTTTACTGACGCCCGTGGTCATAGATTCTTTATTAAGACAAGAAATAAAAAAATACAAATACCTGCAAAAAAATGGACTAAATTACTTCAGAAGAGTGCCGAACAATCATATCAGGTGGAAGTATATAGTAAAAAGAGTAATGGGTGGATCAGGTACAGGCCTTTTTCAAATTATGTTGTTTCTGACCTGATTGATAAATATATTGTCTATAGGCAAATTAATACAGGTTATATTCTTTGGGAAAATATGGGAATTTATCAGCGTTGCCTTGAAAATTTTAAATCCAAGCCAGTTCTTACTAATGAAAGTACCAACCTTAATTGTATGAATTGTCATACATTCTGCAAAGCTGATCCGGACAAAATGGTTATGCATTTAAGGCGTCCGCCTAGTGGCACATTGATTATTACTGATAATCAAATCAAATTTATTAATACCGGTACCAAATATACTATGTCTCAGGGTGTTTATCCTTCCTGGCATCCTGATGGAAAAATCATTGCATTTTCGGTAAACATCATTAAACAGAATTTTCACGCCTCAGGCCATGAAAATATTTTTGTTTTTGATAAAGCATCAGATATTATTTTATATGACATTGATAAAAATTTGATAACTACCTGCCCTGAAATTTCAACAAGACGACTGGAAAATTTCCCTGTATGGTCACCTGATGGCAGATACTTATATTATATCAGCGGCCCGGAATATGATATAAAAAGGCCTGACTCAGCAGTAAAATACGATTTGCTTCGTATTGCCTATAATGCATATGATGGTTCATGGGGACAGGCAGATACATTATTAACTGCAAGGGAAACAGGAAAAAGTATTACCTATCCCGATCCTTCTCCTGATGGACAATACCTTGTTTTCAGTATGGGTGATTATGGATATTTTAATGCATATTCCCGAAGTAGTGATATTTACATCATGAACCTTAATAATAAGAAATATAAAAAGTTGCCTGTTAACAGTCATAATGTGGAAAGCTATCATTCATGGTCGTCAAATGGCAGATGGTTTCTTTTTGTAAGCAAGCGGATTGATGATATATATTCAAGGGTGTTTTTCAGTTATTTTGATACGACGGGTAATATGACAAAACCATTTCTGTTGCCGCAAAAAAATCCTGAGATGTATGATACCTATTTATATAATTACAACCGTCCTGTTTTTATTAAAGATAAAATAAATGTAAAGGCCGAAAAACTAGTAAAGGCAGCATTTGCTGAAAAAATAAATGCTGCTTTCGATCCTACTGTCAATATCGATGCTTTATCAGGCGCTACACGCATAGAACGCGATTCAACAAAAGAGCACACCAATTAGGGTTTAAGTTCGGCAATACCTTCAATTTCTACCAGCAGGTTATCCCTGCAAATATCAGCAATCAGGTAATTAACCTGCACGTCGGGAAAGAATTCATTGCATATTTGTTTAACTATACCAATATCACAGGGATTTTTTATATAAACCCTTACAGATGAAAATTTAATACTGCTATAATTATTTAAAATCCCGTTAATTTTCAGGTTTTCCGCTGAAATTAAATTAATAATATTTTCAATGGTTGTTTTTGTTTGCGCCTCAACGTCATTAATGCCTATCGTTTTCTCTCCTTTAATGGATGCAGTACCCGAAACAAAAATCAGTCTGTTATTTTTAACTGCAATGTATTTGGCCCTTTCAAATTTCGGCGCCGATTTGTATTGGTTAATATTCAATGCGTCTCCAATCAAGACTTCCTGAGAATATTCATAGGCATCTTTCTGTAAGGGGTTCCTGACAGGGATAATTTTTTCTTTGTCATGAGTGTGACAGGCATAAAATTCAAGTATTATGCCGCCTGCATTCATGCCAATACCTGTAGCTGCCGGATAACCATGTGAAAAAGTAACCTTTGAATAATACTTTGAACGTATTTCATTCAATACCTGATAGTTCTGAACAGTGTTTTCACACAAACTGTCATATCCCACTATATCTTCAACATAATTCCATTGCCTGATGACATCGGCGAAAGTCATCGACTCATTCTTTAGAATATTATCCATTATGCTAAAGGCAGTTTCTGCCTGAACAGATTTTTTTTGGTTCACATAATCCGGCAGTGTGATACCTGCCCCAAATATTTCCTTTTCATTTTCAGATTCAACTACAGTGTATGCTACCTGGCCGAGCTGTTTATATTGTATTTTATGCTTTTTTTCTTCTTCTGCCGTAATATAAACTATTTCCACACTCACATCCCTGTCATCGGGTGTTTGACTAACTACACTGTTTGCAGGGATTTGATTATGAAAAATTTCTCTATTGTAATTTAGAATAATGTTTTTTCTATTAAGGTATTCGTTATTATCAGTTGCTTTAATAAAAAAGGTAATCTGAAGTATGGTACCGCCATGATCTCTTATTCCGGTAATTTTTTTTAAGCAATCATCTAATTGATTGTTAAAAGTTGCGCCTTTTTCCGGAATGATATATTCCCTTTTATATTTATTGATCA
Source organism: Bacteroidota bacterium (assembly GCA_029268165.1). GTDB lineage: Bacteria > Bacteroidota > Bacteroidia > Bacteroidales > UBA10428 > UBA5072. The sequence continues at coordinate 27,117 of JAJUGM010000002.1, read as the reverse complement.
TGCAGTAGAGAAACTAATTTGTCCTGTCAATGCAAATTGTTTTTGTTACGAGGGCACAAATTTAAATAAAAAGACAGGATTACAAAATGTTAGATGTTTTGTTTTCAGATTTCCTTTTTTTGATCCTTAATCTAATAATAATTTTATACCTTCTTCCGGAAAACGCTTTTCAGGAAAGAAAGAAAAAGGTCTTTACTGCAAAAGTCTTCAATCGTTGTTCTTTATTTCTTGTGTAAAATTTCTGATTTTTAACAGAATGTTGGGTGAAGAAATATCCGCCTTCGTTCCGCAGCACCGGAACTACGGCGGATGATGTCCGCCTTTGTTCCGGGTTGTCGGAACTACGGCGGATGATGCCCGCCTTTGTTCCGTAGTGTCGGAACTACGGCGGATGAAAGTGGAGCTGCCGGGAGTCGAACCCGGGTCCAAACAAGCAGCCCATAAGGTTTCTACATGCTTAGCCTGTTGTTGGTTGTCGGGCATTGGCTGGTAACAGGCAACCTACCAGTGCCTTATCCCCTTAATTTTCGCCCGGCGTCAGGGGAGTTGTCCGGACTAGTCCTGTTTATTATGTGCCCCTTAGCCCGGTGCGTCAGGACTTAGCAACGGAGGGACAGCCCGTCCCGGCTCCTTGAGCCGGGATAATGTCTGTTTTCACAAAAGTGGCAACAGACGAGCCTTAATCTACTATACTTCGATTAGGCAGCGAGCGCGTAATTAGCTTCGCCATTTATTGTTTTGCACCGCAGATTTCGGGATGCTGTGCGTGGCCCGGCATGCTTGCTTACCTGCTGTCTTGCTGTCAAAGCCAGAACAGCCCCAAATTTTCAAAGAGCAAAGATAAAAGAGCAAAGATTAAAGATTAAAAAATTCAAATCCCAATAATTAGCAAATTTAATATAATTCTATAGTCCATGCAAATTTTCAGCGGCCGGCATTTTTTAACTGGCTTATGGTTTTTAACGGATTTTCAGATTCAAAAACCGTTGTACCTGCCACTAAAACATTAACACCTGCATCAAAAAGCATGCCGGCATTCTGAAGGTCAACTCCGCCATCTACTTCAATAAGTGCCTGTGAGCCAGTAGAATCTATCAATTGTCTTAACTTACGGATTTTATGATATGACTGGGGAATGAATTTTTGTCCTCCGAAGCCGGGGTTTACTGTCATTATTAAAACAAGGTCCAGGTCGGTTATTATTTCTTCAAGTGTATTGACGGGTGTATGCGGATTAAGCGTAACGCCTGCCTTCATGCCTGATTTCTTTATTTCATGTACCGTACTATGAAGATGTCTGCATGCTTCTTCATGAACCGTAAGCTGGTAAGCTCCTGCATCACGGAACCTTTCTATATACCGTTCAGGCTCAATAATCATCAGGTGCACATCAAGCGGTTTTTTTGCATATCTGTAAACAGTTTCAACTACGGGGAAACCAAATGACAGATTCGGGACAAATACACCATCCATAATATCGAGATGAATCCAGTCGGCTTCACTCGAATTAATCATTTCAATGTCTTTCTGAAGGTTACCTAAATTGGCTGCCAGTATTGACGGTGCAACAAGTCGCTTCATAAATATCAGTTTAATATGAGCAAATATACGAAAAAGTAATTAGGAGACGAAAAGAAGGGAAGAATCAAGCCTCTATGATTATCGGGGAAGAATCAAAAATCAAAAATCAAAAATCAAGAATCAAGAATCAAGAATCAATAAATAAAAAGCAAGAAGATAGAAACAGGAACCAGGATAATGGAGGTATTTGTAAAATCATCCCAGATAGGCTTTTAATAGTTTGCAACGTGTAGCGTTTTTCAGCCTTTTAATTGCTTTTTCCTTTATTTGTCTTACTCTTTCGCGTGTAAGGTTGAATTCTTCACCAATTTCTTCAAGTGTATAAGGGTGTTTTCCGTTAAGGCCAAAATATAATCGCAAAATGCTTGCTTCACGATAAGTCAGAGTAGATAAAACCCTTTCAATTTCTTTACGAAGCGAGTCGGTTAACAGGCCTTTATCCGGACTTGGAGAATCTTTACTCAGAATAATATCATATAAGGTGGTTTCTTCATCCTGAATAAGTGGCGCATCCATTGATACGTGGCGGCCTGCGCTTTTTAATGCTTCTTTAACATCATTAGGGGCCATTTCAACCACTTCGGCTATTTCCTGTATGGATGGTTCACGTTCGAATTTTTGCTCTAATTCAGCAAATGCTTTATTAATCTTATTGATAGAACCTATTTTATTTAATGGTAATCTCACTATACGTGCCTGTTCGGCCAGCGCCTGTAATATCGACTGGCGGATCCACCATACCGCATAGGAAATGAATTTGAATCCACGTGTCTCATCAAACCGTTGGGCAGCCTTTATAAGTCCAAGTTTACCTTCATTAATAAGGTCGGGCAAACTGAGTACCTGGTTCTGGTATTGTTTTGATACAGAAACAACAAACCTGAGATTGGCTCTGATTAATTGATCCATGGCCTTCTCATCGCCATTTTTAATTCTGCGGGCGAGTTCAACTTCTTCTTCAGCATTAATCAGATCAACTTTGCCGATTTCATGCAAATATTTATCTAACGCCGGTGTTTCCCGGTTGGTTACTTGTTTGATAATCTTGAGCTGTCTCATGGTATGGGATTTTAAGGGTTAATAAATAATATGCTCAAGAATATTTTATAAAAATAATATATTTTAATGTATATTTGCAATAGTGTTAGATAATAATATCAAAGATATTGAAAACGTGAGAATTTTTTTAACTTTTTTCATGTAATAAAAAAATATTTATAATTTCTTTTGGTAATTGTTATGAATTAAGTATTATTGCAGATGATTTCCCTGTGAATTCTGCCAACGTTGAATATTCAAATTCCAATTATATTTAAAATATTCCAGCTATAGTAAGCGCAATATATGTAAATAATTAATCTTAAAATAATTTTCTGAAAATATATGTACGATATTCTTGAACTTAATGAGAAAGTTCTGACTGAACTTAGGGAAATAGCCAAAGAGTTAAAAATCAAAAGAGTAGAATCATTGCGTAAGCAGGATTTAATTTATAAAATCCTTGATCAGCAAGCAATCATGGCTACAGAGAGTAAAAAAACTGAAAAGCCGTTGGATAATTCCGCAGGAGAAGAGTTAAAACGAAGAAGGAGAAACCGGATTAAGACGGCTGAAGTTGTTGCTACTCCTGAGAAAGTTGAATTCAGAGAGAAACTTCCTGAAAAAAATGAAGTTGTGAATAAAACATTTGAAAGGCCTGAGATTAATAATGAAAAGAAGGGTATGGAACTGGACGACTTGATTTTACCCGACATCGAGGATGAAGACGATGCAATGGTTCCTCCTGCACCTGCTCCTTCTGTTGCACCTCCTGAAATAATTATTAAACCTGAAATCACTGGAAAGCCCGAATATACGCCAAAACCGACTTTTGAGCGAAAACCTCAGATGCCACAGCAGCAACAGCAGCAACAGCAACAACAGCAAGAGAAAGGGACGGAATTTGACGGAATTATTGCCAGCTCAGGGGTTCTGGAAATCATGCCCGATGGTTATGGTTTCCTCAGGTCATCAGATTATAATTACCTTAATTCACCTGATGATATTTATGTTTCTCAGTCGCAGATCAAGCTTTTTGGCCTGAAAACAGGTGATACGGTTACCGGTACCATCAGGCCGCCAAAAGAAGGCGAAAAATATTTTCCGCTTATTAAAGTTCTTGAGATTAACGGCAGAGACCCCGATTATATACGTGACAGGGTTCCTTTTGATTATCTTACCCCTTTGTTTCCGAATGAAAAATTCACTTTAATCAAGCCAGGTGAAAAAGGCAATCTTTCGGTAAGGATTGTCGATATGTTTACTCCTATAGGAAAAGGCCAGAGAGGATTAATTGTTGCACAGCCAAAAACCGGTAAGACAATCCTTTTGCAGGATATTGCCAATGCCATTGCTGCCAATCATCCCGAAGTTTACCTTATAATATTGTTGATTGATGAAAGGCCTGAAGAGGTTACTGAAATGGCACGGAATGTTAAAGGCGAAGTTATTTCATCCACTTTCGACGAACCTGCCGAACGGCATGTGCGGGTTGCCAATATTGTGCTTGAAAAGGCCAAAAGGCTTGTTGAATGCGGACACGATGTGATGATACTGCTTGATTCCATTACCCGTCTGGCACGTGCTTTCAACACCATTGCACCGGCCTCGGGAAAAGTACTATCCGGTGGTGTTGATTCCAATGCGCTGCAAAAGCCCAAACGTTTCTTTGGTGCAGCCCGGAATATTGAAAACGGGGGTTCGCTCACAATTATAGCCACAGCGCTTACAGAAACCGGATCAAAAATGGATGATGTTATTTTTGAAGAATTTAAAGGAACCGGTAATATGGAATTGCAACTCGACCGCAAACTTTCCAACAGGCGTATTTATCCTTCCATTGATATTACCGCTTCGAGCACAAGGCGTGAAGACCTCTTACTTGATAAGAATTTCCTTAATAAAATATGGATTCTCCGTAAATATCTGACAGACATGAATTCAATTGAAGCAATGGAGTTCCTGCGCGAAAGGCTTGCCAAAACCGATTCAAATGAAGAATTCCTTATCTCTATGAACGGTGAATAACATTATTTTTGATTGGCCTCAGGGAGCTGTCTCAAAACAAAATTCTTTTTCATTTTTACTCCTTACCTTCTCTGTGTATTACTCTGATTCAGTTCTTTCGAATTTATACACAGAGTGACAGGTTATAAATAGAGTTCCAGAAGTATTTCAGACAGACCCTTTTTGTCCTTATTAATAGTTCTTTATAACAATATTATTATTTAGATTCATTTTAAATAACCTTTTCATGTTATTATTCGTATCCTAAAAATTCCATTTTTTGTATTTTTGTCGATTCTTTTTGTGTCTTTAAATGTAAAACATTAACTATAAGCAATTTAAAATGAACAATACAAAAAATTTTATTACATGTGACGGTAATTATGCGGCATCTTATATTGCCTATATGTTTAGCGAAGTAGCTGCAATATATCCGATAACACCGTCGTCCACCATGGCTGAAAATATTGATGAATGGTCGGCCAACGGAAGAAAGAATATTTTTGGTGAAGTAGTAAAGGTTGTTGAAATGCAATCAGAAGCTGGTGCATCAGGAGCTGTTCATGGTTCATTACAGGGAGGTTCCCTTACATCCACATATACTGCCTCGCAGGGTTTATTGCTAATGATCCCCAATATGTATAAGATAGCAGGTGAATTACTGCCCGGCGTATTTCATGTATCAGCACGAAGTCTGGCAGCCCAGGCACTCTCGATATTTGGAGACCACAGCGATGTGATGAGCGCCCGGCAAACCGGTTTTGCTATGCTGGCAACAGGCAGTGTGCAGGAAATTATGGATCTTGCAGCCGTAGCTCATCTGTCTGCAATTAAGTCGCGTGTTCCCTTTTTACATTTCTTTGATGGCTTCAGAACTTCGGCTGAAGTTCAGAAAATTGAAGTACTTGAAATGGAATCTCTGGCAAAACTTATCGATTACAAAGCACTTCAGGAGTTCAGGAACCGGGCATTAAATCCCGAACATCCTGTTACAAGAGGAACTGCGCAAAACCCTGATATCTATTTCCAGACCCGCGAAGTTGCCAATAAATTTTATGACGCTGTGCCTGATATTGTTGACAGCTATATGCGTGAAATCAACAAGCTTACAGGGCGCAATTACAAGCCATTTTCTTATTACGGTGCGCCTGATGCTGAAAATATTATCATTGCCATGGGTTCGGTTACTGAAACCACGCGTGAAGTTGTTGATTACCTCAATGCCCGGGGCAAGAAAACCGGCCTGGTTGCTGTTCATCTCTACAGGCCCTTTTCAAAAAAATATCTGCTTAATGTCATCCCCAAATCGGTTAAGCGCATAGCTGTGCTCGATCGTACCAAAGAGCCTGGTGCAAATGGCGAACCATTATACCTTGATATAAGGGATGTATTCTATGGTCAGCCTGATGCCCCCATGATAATAGGAGGAAGGTATGGTCTGAGCTCAAAAGATACTACTCCGGCACAAATAATATCAGTATTTGAAAACCTTGAATCGAAAGAACCAAAAGAAAGGTTCACTGTTGGCATTGATGATGATGTTACTTTCCTGTCGCTTCCTTTGAAGGCTGAAATCAGTATTTCACCAAAGGGCACTTATGAAGCAAAATTTTACGGCATTGGTTCTGATGGCACTGTTGGCGCGAACAAGAATTCTATTAAAATTATCGGCGAATCAACCAATAAATATGTTCAGGCTTATTTTGCCTACGATTCGAAAAAGTCAGGCGGTGTTACAGTATCTCACCTTCGTTTCGGTGACCAGCCCATTCGTTCGCCTTATCTGGTTAACACACCGGATTTTGTTGCATGCCATGTACCGGCCTATCTTGAAAAGTATGACATGCTTAAAGGGTTGAAAAAAGGAGGTACATTTTTGCTCAACAGCATCTGGGATTCCGAGGAAACAAAGAAGAAACTTCCCGATCATATCAAGAAATACCTTGCTGAAAATAATATTCAGTTTTATATTATCAATGCAACACGCATTGCAGAAAGCATAGGGCTTGGAAATCGCACCAATTCCATCATGCAATCGGCTTTCTTTAAAATTTCCAATGTTATTCCTTATGATGTTGCTGTTACTGAAATGAAAAAAGCCATTAAGAAAACATTTGGCAGAAAGGGAGAAGAAATTGTCAATATGAACCTTGCAGCCATTGACCGTGGCGGAGAGGTTGAAAAAGTTGATGTTCCTGCCGAATGGGCAAAAATTGAAATAAAACCGAAGAAAGACACACGTAATATTCCAGAGTTTATTAAAAATGTAGTTGAACCCATAAACCTGCTGCACGGAGATGAACTTAAGGTTTCTGCTTTTCTTGGACGTGAAGACGGGACATTTCCTGCCGGTACTACGGCTTATGAAAAACGCGGTATTGCTGTGAATGTACCGCAATGGTTGTCTGAGAAATGCATTCAGTGCAATCAGTGTGCTTATGTATGTCCGCATAGCTGCATCAGGCCATTCCTTCTGAATGAGAATGAGGTAAAGGGTTTGCCATCTGGTGTCGTTACCCTTAAAGCCATTGGCAAAGAGCTTGAAGGCCTTCAATACCGTTTGCAGGTGAGCGTGCTTGACTGTACAGGTTGCGGCGTGTGTGCCAATGTTTGCCCAGCAAAGGAAAAAGCGCTGGTTATGAAGCCCCTGGAAACGCAACTTACCGAAACTGAGCACTGGAATTACATGATTGAAAAGGTTTCGCCCAAAGATCACCTGATTGAAATAGATAAGTCGGTTAAAAACAGCCAGTTTGCTCAACCCTTATTTGAATTTTCAGGTGCATGCGGTGGTTGTGGTGAAACACCCTATATTAAACTGATTACTCAACTGTTTGGCGACCGTATGATCGTTGCCAATGCAACAGGCTGTTCATCAATTTACGGCGGTTCTGCACCTTCAACTCCATATTGTACAAATAAGAACGGACAAGGGCCTGCATGGGCCAATTCGTTGTTTGAAGATAACGCCGAATATGGATTTGGCATTTCACTTGGTGTGAATAAAATGAGAGATCGTATTGCCCTCAGGATGACTGATGCGCTAAGCGGTTCAGGTATTAATGCAGACACCCGTCAGGCATTCACTGAATGGCTTGATGGCAGAAATGACGCCAGGAAATCAAAGGCAGCTTCCTTAAAAGTGTTGGAGGCCCTGACTAAGGAAAAGGATCCTGTTGCCCACGAAATTCTTGAACTAAAACAATACCTCATAAAGAAATCTATCTGGATTTTTGGCGGTGATGGCTGGGCTTATGACATTGGTTACGGTGGTCTTGACCATGTAATTGCTTCAGGCGAAGATGTCAATATTCTTGTATTGGACACAGAAGTATATTCCAATACCGGCGGACAGGCATCAAAATCTACACCAATAGGTGCTGTAGCCAAATTTGCCGCTTCGGGCAAGAAAATCAGAAAAAAAGACCTCGGAGCCATGGCCATGACATACGGATATGTTTATGTTGCTCAGGTTTCGATGGGAGCCAGCCAGAATCAGTTACTGAAAACTTTAAGAGAAGCTGAAGCTTATCCGGGGCCTTCATTAATTATTGCCTATGCTCCATGTATCAATCATGGCTTACGGGCAGGAATGGAAAAATCACAGGAACAACAGAAAAAGGCAGTTGAAGCAGGGTACTGGCACCTTTACCGCTTTAATCCGCTTCTTGAAAAAGAGGGTAAAAATCCGTTCGAATTGGATTCTAAAGAACCTGACTGGACTAAATTCCAGGAATTCCTGAACAGCGAGGTAAGGTATGCTTCCCTAAAGAAAACATTCCCGAAAGAGGCTGAGGAATTATTCAAAGCAGCTGAAGACGCTGCCCGATGGAGGTACAACCGCTATAAACAAATGGCTGCAGTGGCACAAATGACCAACACCTGATATATTTTTGGCTCGAATTCTTGCTATTGATTACGGAAGGAAACGAACGGGGATCGCAGTCAGTGATCCCCTGCAAATTATAGCCAATAGTCTTGCCACTGTTGGCACTCATGAACTATTTGACTTCCTGCACAGCTATTTTGCCAGAGAACAGGTTTCAACCATTGTGGTGGGTTATCCGAAACAAATGAACAATTTGCCGTCGGAAGCTGTTAATTATATTAACCCGTTCATCAGAAAGCTCAGTAAAGTATGGCCAGATAAAGAGTTGATCCTGATGGACGAAAGGTTTACATCAAAAATGGCTATGCAGGCGATGATTGATAGTGGAATTAAAAAATCAAAGCGCAGGGATAAGGCATTGGTTGATGCAATCAGTGCCACTCTTATTTTACAGTCATACATGGATTCTATAAAAAATAAATAAAATTTATCAGGTCAGGCGATGGTTTATCCGATTGTTGTATATGGTTCGCCCGTACTTCGTAAAAAGGCTGTGGATATTGACAGAAATTACGAAGGTTTAAACCAGCTGATTGCTGATATGTTTGAAAGCATGGATAAATCAGATGGTATGGGTCTTGCTGCTCCTCAGATAGGTAAGAGCATCAGGTTATTTATTACTGATGGTTCATCACTTGTAAAGGATGATCCAACAATGAGCGATTTCAAAAAGGTTTATATCAATGCACAGATAATCGAAGAGGAAGGCGAACCATGGGCCTTTAATGAGGGATGTCTGAGTCTGCCGAAAATTCGCGAGGATGTGATGCGGAAACCTCGTATCAGGTTACAATACTATGATGAAAACTGGCAGTTTCATGATGAATATTTTGAAGGCCTTAAAGCAAGGGTAATTCAGCACGAATATGACCATATCGAAGGTATTTTATTTATTGACCGGATATCGCCTTTGCGTAGAAAGCTACTAAAAGGTAAACTCAATGATATTTCCAGAGGCAAGGTAGATGTTGCGTATAAGATAAAAGTAATGAAATAATTTTTCGCGTTGTTTTCAATAACATACATGTAAGTTTAATTCAGGTACGATGAATTTGTTTATTTATCGTACCTGGGTTTAAATCATTCAGGATAAATATTTGAAAATTCGCCGGCAGGCTAAATCTGAACTGATGATTACCATTGGAAGGCCTGTTCCAGGTATGGTTGAGGCCCCTGTGTAGAAAACATTTTTATATTCCTCATCATAATTTGGCGGCCGAAAATAGCCTATCTGACGCATATTATGCGCCAGACCCAATCCACTGCCTCTGTGAAGGTTAAACTGGTTTTGCCAGTCAAGCGGCGTGTAAATTGTTCTTGAAACAACCTCTGGCTTAATATTAAATTTTATACGCTGTGAAAAATCTTCTAAAATGCTGTCGGCAATTTTTTCCTTATCACTCCAGTCAGGCTTATATAACAGATTGGGTACAGGGCATACAAAAAACAGGCTCTCACATCCTTCGGGAGCACAATCAGTATTGTGTTTCGATACTACATTGACGTAATAATAGGGCTGTTCCAATATTTCGGGGTTCTGTAATATGTTATTTGCATATTCTTCAAAATTATTGCCCAGAAAGTAGCTATGATAGTTAATTTGAGGAAGTTTGCATTTTATACCTACATACATGGTTAAGTATCCGGTAGTCCATTTCATTCTGTCAAGCCGCTCCTCGCTATATCTTTTTCGTTTGAATACTTTTCCCCGAAAAACAGCTGCATCTGCATTAATCAGGAAAACATCAGCTTCCCACTTTTTGCTTTCACGGTCAACAAGATATGCTACATTGTTACCTTTTGGAACAGCCTCAATAATTTCTGTGTTAAAAGTAATTTTAACATGATATTTTTTCAGTTCTTCCAACAGCCCTTTTACAATTTTATACATGCCGCCCTCTACATTATAATATCCGTCGTGCATGAATTCAGTATAGGATAAAAGCGTATAAACGGCCATTGTGTCAAAGGGTGTCTGACCGAGGAAAAATGAAACCAGGGAAATGATTTGCCGGGCTTCTTTAGATGAAAAATTAAGCGCCACCTGTTTCCAGAAACTGCGGAGCAATACCGGTAAATGCACAGCCCTCACCTGCATAAGTGAAAGAAGATATTCGGGCAGCGAATCAAAATTTTTCTTAATGACGGGTCCTAAAGTATCATGAAATAACCTTCCTGACTTTTGCAGATACTTAATTATTCTGGTTTCAAAATTTGGTTCAACATCCTGAAACTGAGCGGAAAGTTTATGAATATCTTTATAAAGGTAATAGGTTTTTGGATTGTTCTTAAAGTTAACACTGTATAAAGGATCGAGCGCAACATAATCAAACGGCAGCTTTATATTACAGTCTTTTGCAAATTCTTCAAAAATATACGACATACTGAAAAAACTAGGTCCGGTGTCAAACGTATAGCCATCTTTAATAAGCTGGTTGAGTCTGCCGCCGGCCTGGGCATTTTTTTCAATGATTTCAACAGTATATCCTTTTACCGCCAAACGCAATGCAGATGCCAGACCACCTAATCCCGCTCCTGCAATGATGATATGTTTATTGTTCATATATTTTATTATTCAATTTTTCTGCCTTTCCAGACATATCGCCTTTTTATTTTGTTCATAAGTGCCAGGTAGTTTATAATGCCCAGTGTAATTTGCTGCGGTAACAGTAATAATAAGTTCAGCAAAACATGTTGATGACTTGTTAACGAAGTAAATATCCGGATTAATATTACAGTGATCAGATAAATTTTAATAATCAGAACCGGCATATAAATTATTACCGGAATGAAACCGAATGTGGTAATAAGCCAGAATAAAAGAGAAAGCAGAAATGAATTGCCGAAAAATGAAAAAACATTTTTTGAAAATCCTTGAACAGCTTCATTAAAATTATTGTACATCCGGCATTGAACATCAGTTTCACTCGCTATGCAGGATATTTTTTCATTATTACTTTTCAGAAACCTGGCTATTTCAATATCTTCAACCATTTTATTTTTCATGACTTTGTGCGGTAAATATTTTTTATAGACATCGGCTTTGAAAAGCATAAATTGTCCATTTGCCGCTGCAAGTGCACTGCGGTTACTGGCATGTACCAGCACAAGGGGTAATAAGGAAAGCAAAATATAATTCATAAGCGGTACAGTAATCCATTCGTCAAATGTTATCATGGCTTGTGAAGGAAAAATAGAAACAAGTGCATATTTGTTTTTAATGGCATGTGCAACTGCACTTGTAATGATGTTATTTTTTATTCGTACGTCAGCATCGATAAACAGAAAATAACTACCGCAGGCATATTGAGCCATTGTATGACAGCCGTAATTCTTGCCAAGCCATCCTTCAGGCAGGCCGGCTGAATTAATAAGCTTGATGCGCATATCGGTTCTGGCAAAATCTGATACAATATTTTCGGTATTGTCGTTTGATTGATCATTAAATACCAAAATCTCAATATTTTTATAGGCCTGACTTTGCAGATCGGTTAATATGCTAATAATATTCGAGCTTTCATTGCGTACCGGAATCATTACCGATACCAATTCGTTTACATCTTGGTCGTCTCCCTTGATTTTCAGCGGGAAAATAAGATTGATTGCAGCAACTATTAGCTGCATTATTGTGAAAGCTACTATAAGACCGGCGACCACACTCATTTAGATTCTGAACTTTGATTGACATTCAATGCATTTCAGATAAAATGACTGATACTGTTGTTCTATTAACAAAGTATCATAGTGCTTTAAATCAAGTTCTTTAATATATTGATATAGAGACGGTTTCTTGTTTGAAAAATAATCCGTGAGGTTCACCAGCAGTATGATCTGCAATGGCTGATTTTTGTTTTTCAGTATTCTTTCGATTCCTTTTTCAAACCTGATCAGCTGGTTATGTTGTGAAAGTATCGCTCCCTGCGGAAAAACCAGCACAGCATTATTCCTGTCGGCCAGCAGTTCTGCTGCATAATTTAATGATTCAAGCGAAGACCGGTTTTTTTTCTTAATGGAAAACCCTCCTGAATAAATAAAATACCAGTATTTACGCAGCTGTTCTTCGAGCATCATAAAATAGAAACGTCGTTTAAACAAGTTAAAATTTAAATAGAAAGCCCAGAATCCGTCCCACCAGCTTATGTGATTCGAAATCAGTAATATAGGAAGATTGCGATCCTCAAATTCACCTATTATATGGGTGCTGCTGAAATTATGTTTAATAATCCATTGTGTATATAATTTAAATAAGTGATGAATAATCGGATTATGTTTTGCTTTTATTATCATTTTCTATTTTAAAAAGAACAGGAGTACTATAAAGAAAACAAACTGGCTGAAGTAAATATATACTGAAAGATTATTAAGGGTATTGATCCTAAATATTCTGATAAAGAGCTGGAATATAATGGCAATGATCAGCCATGCAACATAGTTTTTCAAAGGTATCCTGTTGTTTTCCCAGTACCACAAATCCAGTTTTGGTGCTATTTGCTCAAGTATTATGTCATAGGCAAGCATGGATATTGAGGCGAATATGATTTTATACAGGCTTTTTATCTTGTAGTTTTCAAATATTGAAGCAGTTACATAAGTAAGCAGCCACCAGTTCAGTCCGATAATTACCGGAGTGTTCAATACTTTCAATCCTAAACCTTTTCCATAATTATACCGGCCAAAAAGTATTCCTTTATTTACTCCAATAGCCTCTGTTACAAAACCCAATAGCAAAATGGCAGAAAAAATGATTAACGATCTGACATTGGCTTTGCCACGATGATAGGCAGCAAGCAATACAGCCATTAATAGAAGTGCATAGGGCGTGAGCGTTTTAAAAAAAGGAAAGGTATAAGGTATTAACATACCTGTAATACCGATGCAATAAAAAATCAGAATAAACTTTTTTATTTCTGTTTCTCTTTGCGGAGTAAGGCCCAATATTTTAAATATTGCTGAATCCACGATTTACAGGCTGCTTAATAAAACTGAATTCACCCTATCAATAATCTGCCTGAACCACACCGTATAATTTTGTGGATTTTTTTTGATATCTTCCTGAAGGTCATCATAAGAAATATATTTCCAGTCCATCACCTCATCAGGGTTAATAGATGGCAACTGGTCGGTAATACCGGCAAATACGTGATCGAACTCATACTCGGTTAGCTCATTGTCTAATTTTTCCGAGTAAACAAAACTGAAAATTTCAGTCAAATTGCATTCCATTCTCATTTCTTCTTTCAGGCGTCTATAGGCGGCTACGATATTGGTTTCACCCGGATGAGGATGTGTACAACAGGTATTTGTCCATAATCCGTTGGAATGATATTTACTGGTTGCCCGTCTTTGTAAAAGCCATTCTCCCTTTGAATTGAAAATAAAAACCGAAATAGCCCTGTGCAGCAATGCTTTTCGGTGAGCTTCCATTTTATCAGCATATCCTGTTGTATTATCGTTCTCATCGACCAAAATCACTTTTTCCATAAATAAATAATTAAATAATTAATTAAAAATTAAACCACAACACTATTCTTGCCTTTAATACCAACAACATTTTTTTTACGTTTGAAATTCTTATTCGTGTTGTAAGAATTTTTTCAGCCGGTGTCTTTTTTATTTTCTGCAATAATGAGCGGTAGTAATAATAAGCCACCATAACGGCAAGCCGGGCTTTGCCTGGTAATTTTTTTATTCCCTCTTTTGCAATGTCAAAATTATTTTCGATGTCTGTTATTATTTTTTCTTTTGCTGATTCATCCAGATTACCATTGACGATTTCAGGAAAATAGGTGCGGTTGAGGTTTTCAATATCGTTTTTAATATCGCGCAAAAAATTAACTTTCTGAAAGGCTGAACCCAGTTTAATTGCAGGTTCCTTCAATTTATTAAATACTGATTCATCTCCGTTGCAAAATACTTTTAAACACATCAGGCCTACTACATCGGCCGAACCATATATATAATCGTCACGCTCGGTATTATTTTGATATGCAGTTTTGTTCAGATCATATTTCATGCTCCGCAAAAAAGCCTGGATATAATCGTCGGCAATGTTATATTTCTTAACAGTTTTCTGAAAAGCATGTAACACCGGATTCAGGCTTATATTGTTATTGAAGGCTTCATAATAATCATATTCAAACTTTTCAAGTAATTTATTTTTATCATAAATATGAAATGTGTCAACAATTTCATCAGCGAGCCTGACAAAAGCATAAATGCTGAATATAGCTTCTTTTGTTTCCTGACCGAGCAGATTAGATGCTGAAAAAAAGGAAGTACTGTATTTTTTTGTTATTATTTGTGCCGTATCAAAAGCAGCCTGATGATAAAGTTGCATATACTGCATAACTTATCAATAGCTTTTTCAATGCACCGGATACTTTTTGAATATCTGTTCTGATTTCAGCAGCAGGTCAATATATTGTGCACGCTTGTAAACAAATGGGTCATTGATTTTTTTATTAGATAAACTGCCGCGGAAATCATCGAGCTTTTTATAACCTTTTTTCTCCATCCAGGTCCTTATATCATTAACTATTGTCTGAATATATTCAATTTTATTTTTATAAACGGTGCTTACAATCTGAACACAATCAGCGCCGGCAAGAATCATCTTAATGACGTCGGCGCCTGTGAAAATACCTGTATTGCTGCATATTGAACCTTTAATAGTTTGGTAAAGCAATCCGGCGAACCGGAGCGGCAATTTATTATCTTCGGGGTTGCTCAGGTTAAAGGGCGAAAAATGCTGTTCCTTTTCAATATCAATATCAGGCTGAAACAGCCTGTTGAATAATACAAAGCCGTTAACACCTGCCTGATCCATTTGGTACACAATGTTGAGCGGATTAGCATAAAACGGGCTCAATTTTACACTTACAGGCAGTGATACTTTTGACTTTACTGCTTTTAATACGGATAGCTGAGCGTCTTTCACCTGATTGCCGTCGGTGACTGTATCGCGAGGAACATAGAAAAAGTTTAATTCGAGTGCGTCCACTCCTGTCTGGGCAATTAATTGGGCATATTCAACCCATGATTCTTCATAAATCGCATTAAGGCTGGCAATTAATGGTACTTTTATGCTTTCTTTAGCTTTTCGCAGATTGGTCAGATGCTCTTCGGGGCCTGCGTGCTGAAGGGTAGGAAAAAGTTTTACCATTTCGGCATGGCGTTCATTATACTCTTCAAGCTCATCTTCAAGCTGGGCGCTTTCAAGCTGAATCTGTTCTTCAAAAAGCGATTTATAAACAATAGCTGCTGCGCCGGCATCTTCGGCACGTTTCAGATTGTCAATGTTTGTTACAAGATTGCTGGCGCCAAGAATTACCGGATTCTTTAACGTAATGCCAAGGTATTTGGTACTTAAATCAACCATTTGTCTGATATTTTATTTGTTAAACAATAAAGTGGTCTTTCTATCAAATTTAATAATAAAATTTAAATCATACCTTTTAACAAAGAACTATTGATGATTGTTTAAATACACTTTTGTTTAAATCTGAAAAAACTACTCAACCTTTATCAACAGTTTAACTAACCCATGTGCGATGAATTTGTTTATTCCATAGAGCTTGAGATAAAATATATTTCTGCAGTTTAGAAAGCAAATATAAACTCACTAAAAATTATAATTTTGAATAATTTCGATAAAAACACAAGTTGCCATGAAATATTATTTTTATTTAGCAATAATTTTTTTTGCTTTTAGTACACTTTCAGGCCAAACAAATCAGAGAAACAGGCTGATTGTACTTACCGATATTGAAGCTGACCCTGACGATACGCAGTCTTTGGTAAGATTAATGCTGTATTCAAACGAAATTGATATTAAAGGATTAATCGCTACGACGTCATGCTGGCACAAAACAATGGTCAACCCCGAATCTATCATGAAAATAGTTCAGGCGTATGGTAAAGTACAGCCTAATCTGTTAAAACATAGCCCCGATTATCCGAAGTCTGAGGTGTTATTATCCTTGATTAAAAAGGGATTACCCGTTTATGGCATGCTGGGCGTGGGAAGTAACAAAGATTCAGAAGGTTCTGAATGGATTATTAAAGAACTTGAACAGGATGATGATCGCCCTTTATGGATTGCAATCTGGGGAGGTGCTAATACTCTTGCGCAGGCCCTTTTTAAGATAAAAAATACAAAAACCATAAAGGAGCAGCAATTACTAATTTCAAAAATCAGGGTATATGCTATATCCGACCAGGATGACAGTGGTATATGGATGAGAAATAGTTTCCCTGATTTGTTTTATATAGTCAGTCCTGGCGATGATTATGGCAGCGCAACTTGGAGTGCGATAAACAGTTTTATTGAAGGTATTGATAACAGTAAAATCAGTAATACATGGATTGCTGAAAACATTCAGCAAGGACATGGCCCGCTTGGTGCTCTATACCCTGATGTGGCATGGGGCATGGAAGGCGATACACCTTCTTTTTTATCATTAATTCAGAATGGATTAAACGTTCCTGAACATCCTGAATGGGGCGGATGGGGCGGCCGGTATGAGCTTTATATTCCTGACCATTCCCGGCAAAAGAAAGGAAGTTCGGGAGTACCCAATGAGCCTGAAACGCGTAAAATATGGACAAATGCCATAGATACCTATACGCCATATATCGCAAGCGATTACGGCCGTGCCATTAAACCCGATACATTTACTTTTAAAGATAATAAAGTTACCTTGTGGCGCTGGAGAGATGATTTTCAGAATGATTTTGCCGCGCGGATGGATTGGTGTATTAAATCATACGACGAAGCAAATCATAATCCGGTTATTGTTTTAAGCCACCCTGATAAGATTACGGTTAAGTCAGGAGAAGGATTTGCACTGGATGCTTTTAATACATTTGACCCCGACGGCGACAGCTTTGCTTTCCTGTGGTTCAGTTACCCTGAAGCTGGCACATACAACAAATTTGTCAGAATAGAAGGGACAGAGAATGCTCATGGCGCCTATATTATTGCCCCTGTGGTTGATAAAGAGGAAATTATCCATATTATATTAAAAGTAACTGACAGAGGTATACCCGCTTTATCGGGTTATAAAAGAATTATAATAACAATTGAGCCCAAATAAATAATTCCATCTATATGGAGTTATCATATCAGTTAAGGAAAAGCCCGTTTTTTCGTATCCTTGTGCCTTACCTTCTTGGGTTACTTGTGGGCTACCATTTCATACATCCAGACATGGCAGATAAAATGATTATTTTAGCCATGTTGTTTTTAACACTGCTTATTTTTTTCCATATATCAGGCCGGGTAAAATACAAGGATACATGGATTCTCGGTGTGATGATCATGCTGATTTTCGTATTTACCGGTGCTTCAAATATTTTATCAAGGCAACATATATTACAGTGCCAGCAGAGGATGTATGGTAACACGAATAAATGTAAGTTGCTTATCACTGAGAGGCCCATGAATAAAAACGGATGGATTAGTGTTAATGTTATCATCAGGCAAATTAATGATGAAAAGATAACTGCACATTCAGAAATGAAGGCCATACTAAAACTCAGGGCAAATGCTGAAAGCAAAAAAATAATAACGGGCGACATTATTGATATTAAGGTCAGGTTTACCTCATTTGGCAATCCCGGTAATCCCGGAGAATTTGATTATCAGCGTTACATGTTATGGCATAACATTCCCTTTCAGCTTTATGCGGTTGAACCACATTTCGTAAATGCCGGCCATAACTATGGTAATCTTAAAGTTGTTGCCGCTGTATGCCGCGATTACCTGTTGGATATTCTTAATTCAGAATTGACTGACGCGCGAAAAAAATCAGTACTTTCTGCACTGACACTTGGTTATAAAAACGAGCTTGAAGCCGATACAGTTGAAATTTTTACTAGGGCAGGTGTTGTGCATATCATGGCTCTTTCGGGATTTAACGTGGGTCTTATCTATATTTTAATTAATTTTTTACTTGGGTTTTCAGGAAACGGAAAACCTGCCCGTATTTTGCGCTGGACCGTTACTGTGGTTGCCGTATGGTGTTTTGCAGTGGTTACCGGACTTACACCGTCGGTAACGCGGGCAGCCACCATGCTCAGTATTCTTATTACTGCCCTTTTAATCAATCGCCATACTGAACCGTTAAACATCATTGCCGCATCAGCTTTTATTATCCTTGTAATTAATCCTTTACAGTTTTTCGATGTTGGTTTTCAGCTTTCCTATGCAGCAGTTGCCGGAATAATTTATTTTCAGCCTTTTCTTTATAAATTTTTAATTTTCAGAAATATCATTGCCGATAACCTTTGGAAATTATTCACCCTTTCCGTTGCTGCGCAACTTGCCACCTTTCCTCTGGTAATGTTTTATTTTCATCAGTTTCCGCTCTTATTCTGGATTACCAATATTTATGCAGTGCCCATTGTTTGTGTTATAATATATGCCTCAGGCTTGTTATTTTTATTTTCCTTCATTCATCCCGTGCACCTCTTATTAAGCCGCCTGCTTGAACTCCTCACTGGTGCCCTTATCTGGCCGCTTGATAAGCTAACCACCTGTTCATGGGTTGTGGCAGATGGTATATATATAAGTAATGTACAAATGTTCATTTTGCTGGGTCTTATTATAACTGCTGCGGTTAATATTTATTTTCCCGATAAAAGGCTATTACTGCCCTCATGTTTAGTGATATGCCTCTTTTTAGTTTTAAGTTCCATGCATACCTTCAAGGTGAAGCATCAGCGTTATTTTACTGTAAATAAAGTGAGAAATGTCAGCGTTTACCAGTTAATTACCGGAACTCAAAACAGGTTGGTTGCAATAGCCAGTACCCCGTTATCAGACAGAACAATAAACTATCATTTCCGCAACTGGTGGATTCAGCATAAGATATACAGGCATACCAATATATTGGCTACAGAAAATATCGACGCAAGCCAGATTGAAAACCATTTTCATGTACCTTGTTTTGATACTCTGCTGGGCAGGAATATTTTTCTCAACCTCAACGGAATTTCTATTGTTATTTGCACCGACGATTGTTTTGATAAAAATTACAGTTCCATGCGCTTTGAAACAGATTACCTGATTATTACAAATGCTTTAAAACCAAGTATTAACAGTCTGTTAAAATATTTTAAGCCTGATTTTGTAATTATCGATTCAAGTGTGACCTATTACAGAGCAAAAATGTGGGCAGAACAGTGCAGGAGGGTTAATATTAATTACCATAATGTAAACGAATCCGGAGCTTTTATTGTAGATTTGAACAAAGAAAAAGAAAAAAAAATTCCGTGATATGAATAAAAAATTTACGTGGATTAACCTTTTTAATAAGAATATTTGGAAATGGATCATAGTAATTGTTTTTATTGCCTGTTCAACGCAGGAGAAAAGGTTTGCTGATGATATACTAACCTGCCATCAAGGGGTATGGGTTTCTGATCAGGGGAACGATACATACCGTAATCCGATTCTGCATGCTGATTATTCTGATCCCGATGTCATCAGGGTAGGCAACGACTTTTATATGACTGCTTCATCATTTACCTGTGTCCCTGGCTTGCCGGTGTTGCATTCTTATGATCTTGTCAACTGGTCGATTATTGCTTATGCACTACCGGTGCAATACCCACGTGAGGTTTATGATTATCCTCAGCAGGGCAGGGGAGTGTGGGCGCCATGCCTCAGGTATCATAAAGGTGAATTTTATATTTATTATTCTGATCCCGACTTTGGCATTTATCTGGTTAAAGCAAAAAGCCCCGCGGGGCCATGGTCAAAACCTGTATTGGTGAAACTGGGAAAAGGCATTATTGATCCTTCGCCTTTATGGGATAACGACGGCAAGGCATACCTGGTTCATGCATTTGCCGGAAGCAGAGCAGGCATTAAAAGCCTTTTGGTTGTATGCCGTATGAATAAGAAAGGAACAAAGGCGCTTGATGATGGGGTGGTGATATTTGACGGTCATGAACATCATCCAACCATTGAAGGGCCTAAGTTTTACAAACGAAATGGTTATTATTACATATTTGCCCCGGCAGGCGGGGTGACCAATGGCTGGCAAACTGTATTACGTTCCCGCAATGTATATGGCCCATACGAGGACAAAGTGGTGATGGATCAGGGTAACACTGTTATCGATGGCCCGCATCAGGGAGCATGGGTTGAGCTTAGCAATGGCCAACACTGGTTTATTCATTTTCAGGATAAGGGGCCTTACGGACGTGTGGTGCACCTTCAACCTATGTTTTGGAAAAACGAATGGCCTGTAATTGGCATTGACAGTGATGGCGATGGAAAAGGCCAGCCTGTGCTGGTTTACAAAAAGCCTGATGTTGGGAAAACATGGTCTGTAAATACGCCTCCCGAATCAGATGAGTTTAACGGTAATGCACCAGGCCCTCAGTGGCAGTGGAATGCAAATCCGCAGCCATACTGGGCTATTGCTTTTCCGTCCAAAGGGATTCTCCGGTTATATGCTATTCAAACACCTGAAAATTTCCGAAATTTTTACCTCGATGTCCCCAATACCCTGCTGCAGAAATTTCCGGCACCTTCATTTACAGCAACTGCCAGAATAAAGTTTAATGCCCGGAATACTGGTGAAAAAGCAGGATTGATCATTATGGGGCGTGATTATGCTTATCTGGGAATAACCAATGACAACGGACAATTTATTATTTCACAGACGCTTTGCTACAGCGCTGATGAAGGAAATACCGAAAGCGAATTTCCCGTAAAATATATAACAGACAATTCACAATTCTATCTGAGGGTTACGGTTAATGATTCTGCCATTTGCAGTTTCAGTTACAGCCATGATTCATTGAACTTCCGAACTATAGGGACAACATTTAAGGCCCGTGAAGGAGGGTGGATTGGGGCAAAAATGGGGTTATTTGTAATAAAAACCGCAAAATCAAACGATGCAGGATGTGTGGATGCAGATTGGTTCAGGGTGGAGAATTAATGGACTAATAGTCTGAAATGATGTAGTGATGAGGTAATAAATTGATGAAGAATCAGTTCCTTAGCATGGTGTTAAGCATTATTCTCATTTTCATTCTCAATAGCTTAGTACCTAACCTTATAATTAGTGACTAAGTGACGAGGTAATGGGGTGGAAAGGGAATCTGAAAATTAACAGGATTTCAGATAATAATCTGAAACCTGAAATTACTCATCCACTATGCCCCCGAAGCCTCTGTGTGAAATCCATCTCACTCCAGACCCTTATTTCCGTATTGACTGCTAATCATAAAGTAATGAACATTGAGGAAATGAATATATTTAAAAAAAGATAGCAGATGCAGTAATCAATTATCTGCCATCTGCTACCTGCGATCTTTAATTTATTTTAATCTCTTAGAAGCTGATATCTAGGCCTAAAGCAATGATTAGGGTATTTTTGGTCAATTCAAATTTATAGGGGTAGCTGGATGTCCTGTCTGTTCCTTCTTTAGTTCCTTTGTTATAAATTGAATAGGAACCACCCAGATTGGCCATAATGTTTTCGGTGAATTTGATACCAAAGCCTAAGCCAAAAGTATTGGAAGATAAGCTGTAACTCATATCGCTCTGATAATCTTCGCTCACTCCTGTCTGGGCAAGCAAATACCCGCCGCTGAAAAAGAAGTTGTCGGTTATGCCATATTCAAAGCCCAGTCCGATTTCAAAGTAATTTTTATCTATCACTTTATCATTTTCTACAGGTACGGTTGGTTCTGCATCAAGCGTTTTGCCGTAGTTGGCTTGTTTGTCCCAGTAATAGTGAAATCCGGCCATAATATTCAGGTTCTCCAGTACTTTATAACCTACGCCCACTGATAGCATTGAAGGTATATCGCTATGTACGGTTGAGTCCTGTTTAAACATGCCGTAGCCGTCTTTGTTGTCATTTACTGTGGTTTTCAGATCGAGCTTGGTTTTAAACTCATATTTAATACCTATATCAAGTTTATTATCCACCAGTGATACATGTGCTCCCAGAATAGGTGCAAACCCGGTTCCTTTTTCTTCGGCATCAACTTCACGGTCAACTGTTTGTGCATCAAGCATGCTGCCTGCTGCAACTAAATCAGCATTTCCAAAAGTATTACCGAGATTCCTTAAATAATCCCCGGGAGTCATTGTTCCACCTAAGGCCGGATTAAGCGGTTCAGCAGTAATCATAATATCTTTAATATGACCTGTATAGGTGTTTTTTGCAGTCACATAGCGTGCACCGGCTGCAACCGAAATCATATCAGTGATTTTATAGGAAAGATTAAGCTGATAACCGAAAAATACCGATGTTCCTTTAAAATAAATATCTGCCTGATAGCTTGTTACGTTTCTGAACATTGGGTCTGTACCGGTGGCTAACTGTATTCCCTGATCCAACTGAGTCAAAGATTCCGAAATAGAAGGCACCAATAATCCAAGTGGCATTTCAATAGATGCGAGCCCTTTTTTATATTCGGCACCACCACCGCCACCAATAGGATTAAAACCTAATGACACAGCAAATTTTCCTTTTTTCCATGCCCCATATACGCTTGGGAAAAAAGGCACTTTAATATCTCCCTTGAATTCCTTAGGATTTGGAGAAAGTAACTGATATTCTGCAGTTACATCCTTATTTTGAAAAATAGTCTGATTACTAAGTGAAAAATGAAATCCGTCATTTAGCTTAACCAGACCTGCCGGATTGAAATAGGCAGCATCAATGCCTGTTGATGCATCGCGCACCATTGTCCTAACCCAATAGGCACTCTGATTGGTGTTGGTAACAATGCCTCCGGCGCTTACTAATGTGGGTATAAGCATAGCGCCAGTGATAATTAGCAGTAGTTTCTTCATAGTTTTCATGTTTTGGTTATAATACGAAAATAATCAATTCATCATAAATTACAATAAACTGAATATCAATTTAATTATTGTTTTATAGAATAGATGATTACTTAATTAGTTGTATGTCTTTAGTTTATGACATGTTAATAAAAACTTTGTCCTGAATTATTTTTCATGCAATCCGAAAGATTTTTACTTTTGTCAGGAATATATTCATTATGATAATTATTGACAGTAAACTAACCGCTAATTTAATAAAAGAAGCGGCCACCTTACCCCGAAGACGGAAAAACTATAATTTCCATACGGATTATTCCGATCCGGTTAACCGTATGCTTCATGCCATGGAGCCTGATACCTATGTTCAGCCTCATAAACATGAAAACCCCGATAAACGCGAAGTATTTATTATTCTTAAGGGAAAGCTTGTTATTGTGGAGTTTGACGATAATGGCAACATTACAGGCCATTTTGTTCTCGATCCTTACCATGATAATTTTGGAGCTGAAATACCTCCAAGGACATGGCATTCTCTTATTGTGCTGCAGAAAGACACTGTTGTTTACGAAGTTAAAGACGGGCCTTATGATGAAGCCACCGACAAGATTTTTGCGCCATGGGCCCCGGCTGAAGGCAGTTGTGATTGTGAAAAATATAATAATAATATTCTTGCTGCATTAGGTTTATTATGAAATAGTATGACATTTTTACACTGATATATAAAACAAACTTTGCTTATTTTGAAACAGAAAAGATTTATTCATGGCAAATATTAATAAACCTTCAATACCAAAGGGGACACGTGATTTTTCGCCGGCTGAAATGGTGAAACGCAATTATATTTTTGATACCATTAAGACAGTTTTCCGGAAATATGGTTATTTACCGCTTGAAACCCCTGCAATGGAAAACCTGAGTACCTTGCTGGGCAAATATGGTGAAGAAGGAGATAAACTGCTTTTTAGAATACTAAATTCAGGTAATTTTTTACAGGAGGTAAGCCCCGATGACCTTAAGTCGCCTGATGCAAACAGGCTCTCATTAAAATTGTGCGAGAAAGGCCTGCGCTATGATCTCACAGTGCCTTTTGCGAGGTATGTAGTTCAACATCAGCACGAAATAGCCTTCCCCTTCAAACGGTACCAGATTCAGCCTGTATGGCGTGCCGACAGGCCACAGAAAGGCCGATACCGCGAATTTTACCAGTGTGATGCCGATGTTATTGGCAGCAATTCATTGCTCAATGAAGCCGAACTTATTCAACTGATTGACGAGATTTTTACCCGGCTGTCGGTTAATGTGAAAATTAAAATTAATAACAGGAAGATACTTGCAGGCCTTGCTGACTATGTGGGTGAAGCAGCACGAATGGCCGATATAACTATAGCTATTGATAAACTCGATAAAATAGGTAAGGAGAAGGTCTTTGGCGAATTACAGGAAAAGGGTTTCAGCCAGTCGGCTATTGATAAAATCAAGCCTTTATTCGAACTGAAGGGTGATACTGATACCCGGCTTAATACGTTGTCAAATTTTTTTAAAGGTTCAGAAACAGGCCTTAAAGGGATTGAAGAAACCAGAATGCTTCTGCACCTTGTCAGCAAAATATTCCCGAAAAATCAGGTTGAATATGATTTTGCGCTGGCGCGTGGACTGAATTATTACACAGGCACTATCATTGAAGTTCAGGCACTTGATGTTGAAATAGGCAGTATATGCGGCGGTGGACGATATGATGACCTTACAGGCATTTTTGGCCTGCCGGGCATTTCAGGTGTAGGTATTTCATTTGGTGCCGACAGGATATATGATGTAATGAATCAGTTGAACCTTTTCCCTCAGGAAACATCGTCTTCGAGTGTATTACTTTTTGCCAATTTTGGAGCTAAGGAAGCACAATATTGTCTGGGACTTCTTGCCAAGCTTCGCAAAGCAGATATTTGTGCTGAGCTTTACCCTGATTCTATTAAAATAGGTAAACAGATTGCTTATGCAAGTGAACGCGGCATACCTTATGTTGCACTGCTTGGTGAAAATGAAATGCATGCCAGGCAGATAACAATAAAACAACTGACAACAGGTGAGCAAAAGACAATAGCCGATACTGACCTGATAGACTTTTTGAAGCAAGTAAGCGTGGAATGATAATTAATCCGAAATCAGTTACTAACCAGCATCTGGTTGCTGTTGGCTAATTTCTGATTTATTTCAGCCTTTATTAGGTTAATCTGATTGATATAATCGTCGGTAAACATGTTGTTATGTTCTTCCAAAGCTTTTTCAAGAGTATCTTTTACTGATGCCAGGGTTTGGTTTTCTATGTCACTTGATTGATAAATCTGCAAAAATACCTGCAGTGTCCTGCTGTCAAAGTCAGCTAATAACTGCCGCCATGAATAAATACCGTCCTGTGCTTCAACCTGATTAAATCGCATTATCATTTCAGTATTTATAATTATTTGTCTTTCAGTGCTACCCGCATTTGCTTCTGAAGTAACTTCGTTCTGCTGAGCGAAAATAAACATTGTTTGCAATGTGAGCCATAAAGTAACAAAAATCTTCATCATTATCCTTTTCATTTTGATTGTTATTATCTGACACCTCTGCTTTACTATACTGTAACTGGGATATATGTGTTTGAAGTATTTGATAAGGGTAATGAAAATGTACCATTAGTTGTCAATTTTTGATGACTAATGTCATCAGTAATTGATGACAATTGTTATCTAAAAGTGATGATATAAATCACCATAATTAAGATAACTGAAATGTAACTTAAGCGAATGATGAGAATAAATACCAGTTGGTAGATGCAAGAAAAAGATAAAAGAAGATTCAGAAAAAGCTTTAGCCTTGACTCTTTTTGTATTCTTTGTTGTGTCTATACAAAAAAGATGCAGGGCATGGAGTAAAACCCCATTATAATTCACTCCTACATACCACAATCTTTTCCGAAAACGTCCGGAAAAATTTTTTTATTCATCATGTCCGGGTTAAATCAAGATTTAATTATGGTTTTACAAATAGCGACCAGCATTATTATGCCGTTCATGAAGTTCGAAGCTCGTGGCTCGAAGCTATAACTCTTTTTCAAGGATCATCATATTAACAAAATATTGTGATTCAATATCATGTTATATAAAATAATTAATTTGTCAAAAAAAAAATATACTGATTACAATATTTCTATAAATTTGCAGGCTTAAAATTTATAGCATATAGTTTGTAGTAAATACTTTCAATGCGTTTAAAAATTATTTCCCGGTGGTCACCATGGCTGAAAAGGAATGAAGGCCTTTTGAGGACCGATGCAAACATTACATTGTTTATTGTATCGTTTCTGGCTTTTGCGCTGGCAGTTTGGGATACCGGTTTCCCACAATCTAATGAGATTCAGGAAAAGCTCGATAATTTTTATAAAATATATTTTGCCTGTAATGGATTTTTATATGTAATCAGAGCTTTGTTATTTTTCAGGGAGCGGCATTTATCTGCAGTATCGATTAGTAATTTTGTACTGGGTGGTATTCTGGTAGTTGAATATTTCATTTCTATGTTGCTTGGGAAACCATACTTTTTAAGTAATTTTTTTCACTTACCACCTGTTTACAAATCACTTACAGCGCTATTATTTATCTTTGAGTTTTCACGTCTTGATTTATTCAAATTTCTTGCGCTGTTCAACCCTCCTCAGATTTTTATCGTCAGTTTTGGGTCAATAATTCTTACAGGGGCTTTATTTTTAATGATGCCTCAATCAACGGTAAAACCTATCAGGTTTATT
>JAJUGM010000001.1 GCA_029268165.1 Bacteroidota bacterium | reverse complement strand
GTCATTAAGATTGGTAACCTCAATAACGACGCCGCCACGACCGCCTGTTGTATATTTGCCGAATCCCTCAGCGCCCGGAAAAGCCAATTGCTGAGCATATAAATTGAAAAAGCCGGGCAGAAAGATGAGTAAAATATTCAGCCTTTTCATTGCCGCTGATTATTAGATTATTTTGTGATTTCAATGATTTGTCCTTTGGTATCGTAAATATAAGAATTCACAAAATTGATTTGTCCTGCATTTTCGAGCAAAACACCCTTGGAGACATTACGGAATGTGCTGTTAATAATTGATAACTCACTTACAGGTTGTTCCTTGTATGCTCTTATATGGATGGCATAATCACTTTTCCTGCAGTTCATGTTTTCAACAGTTATTTTCCGTACAACCGGAAAGTTGTTTCCGGTCTCTCGGCCATAAAACAAATCAATAAGGACAGCAGCTTCACCCACCTGGGCAACATCAATATTTCTTACAAATACATTTTCAACAATGCCACCGCGCAGGGAATTCGATTTAATTCTCAGTGCGCGGTCGAGATGAGGACTATCCATAAAACAGTTTTCAGCAAAAACATTACGGACATTTCCTGAAACTTCACTACCGATGACAATGCCTCCGTGCCCTTCCTTCATGGTGCAATTACGAATAATTATATTCTCGCTCGGTATATTAATTCTTCTTCCGTCGTTATTGCGCCCCGATTTAATGGCTATACAATCATCGCCTGTGTTGAAGTAACAGTCTTCAATTAACACATTCCTTGAACATTCAGGATCACAACCGTCATTGTTAGGTCCCAGGCTTTCTATCTTCACCTTACGGACAATAACATTATTACAAAGCACAGGATGAATAATCCACATGGGTGAGTTGACAATGTTAATTCCCTCAATCAGTACCTGCCTGCAAAGGAACGGCTGTATAAAATTGGGGCGCAGAAAATATCCTTCACCAAATATCCTTTGATTATAAGGTACGTTTTCCTCAACCATTTTCTGAAGTATCTTGTTTCCGTCTTTCTGGTTTGGCATTGAGTCTTTCCATTGATGATCTACCTGGCCGTTCCACGGGCCTTTCCAGCTCCACCAGCATTGACCCTGTCCGTCAATGGTTCCCTCTCCTGTTACAGCAATTTTGTGTTGCTTGTATGCATAAATAAATGGCGAATAATTCATACATTCCATGCCTTCAAAGCGTGTATGGACAAGAGGAAGGTATTTCGACCTGTCGCAGGTAAAAAGCAACCTGGCACCTTTTTCCAGATGGAGATTGACGTTACTCTTAAGATGAATAGCGCCTGTAAGGTAAGTACCTTCGGGAACTATTACAATGCCTCCTGAATCATCATGACATACTGTAATTGCCTTGTTAATAGCTTCTGTGCAATCGTGTTGACCACCGGCAACAGCTCCAAAGTCTATAATTGAATAAGACTTATCAGGAAAAACAGGTGGTTTGATACTATCCAGAATAGTGTTAATACTATTCCAAGATATCTGTTGTGAAGTATTTAAAAACCTTGCTACTCGTTCGCCTTTGTATATCTCACCCGAGCAACTGATTATCAAAAGCAGCAAAATACTCGTCCGAAATCTAAAATTGTTTCTTATAAAATTTTCCATTTTAATATAAAATCGTGTCATCTGATGAATAGATGTAATTTTCAAATGGTTATCAAAATAGCAGCATGGTGAAAATATGTTTTTCACCCTAAACAAAATTAATTATTATACTGAATTTACGGTGCATTAACCAGTAAGGTAAACTGGGTTAAAAGGCAGAAATCAACATCTGATTTTTTATTAAAATGCACGTCAGTCAATAATTATAAACATTATTTACCCGGCAGGACCAGGATAATTTATCCCCCCATTTAGGATAATCTGAACACCATTTTTGATAGGAATATGGCTAATTTGGCTATAATGAATTTTTTATTAACCAAACTTATAGATTATGAAAAAATTTTACATTATGCTTATTACGGTTCTGTGTATTACAGCTCTTTATGCACAGGACAAAAAAGTAATGATTGTAAGTGCAAACCTTCCGAGCGCCGACTCAATTATTCAGAAATTTATGGATGAAATTGACGGAATGGAAGGTATTACCGCAACTCATGTCATACTAGATGATGTTGTAGCAGGTACGGTAACTTACAGTAATTATGATGCTGCTATTCTTACTGAAAACGGAGGTTCCGGCAATTTTGCCGCATACAGTACAGCCGGATGGCCGCTTCCGACAGTATGCTTAAAGGCCTATTCATTGTACAAAGGAGATCATCCTTTATTTACCCAGGTTACAGGCACCAACTGGTACACTTCAATAAAGACAACAGATCTGCTACCGGGTATCACTGATATGGTAGTAAAAGACAACAGTGATATTCTTTCATGCTTTGACGCAGATGAAGTAATTAAGTGGACAAACGGTTATAATACCACTATTGGGACAGGCGCAGGTGAAGCCCATGTTCAATCATTTGACCTGAAAGATGCTGTAAATGATCAGGCTGCTATTGTATCAAGTTCAACAATTCTGGCCAATAACAAATATCTGGTGGACAATGCTGAAGTGCCCGCTAACCTGAAAACCTTTTTATGGAAAATTGAAGAAAACACCATTACCAAAAGAATGGTAGCATGGGGTGTACATCACGATTTTCTGGAACATGCTACGGATACGTTTTATTTAGTGCTAAAAAATTCATTACGCTGGGTATTAAAGATGAATCCTGAATGCCCTGGCCAGAGTGGAGTAGCTGATGTTCAGCCAAAACCTTACCAGATGTATCCCAATCCTGTTTTTAATCAGTTAAATATTAACAATGCGGCCAATATTAGCTATGTTGATATATTTGACATGACGGGTAAAATGATACAAACTGTGAAAAATGATAACAGGCAGCTTTTGCAGATTAATACTGCTGACCTTGCTAAAGGAGCTTATATGGTGAGAATCAGCTATGCTGATGGTAAAGTATATACCGATAAGCT
The DNA here is from genome assembly GCA_029268165.1 of Bacteroidota bacterium. Taxonomy (GTDB): domain Bacteria; phylum Bacteroidota; class Bacteroidia; order Bacteroidales; family UBA10428; genus UBA5072. The sequence goes on along the minus strand of JAJUGM010000001.1, from coordinate 32,561 downwards.
GATAAAATAAACATCTTATTATATTTAGTTTTTGTACCAAAAGCCGCTATTGATATGGCGGCTTTTTTGTTTTATAAACTTTTGTATAATGAATAATCAAATTCATTAAGGCGAATAAAAATTATTTTTAGAGAAATTTTGGTATGCAGGAGAGAATAGCGATGGGGTTATACCCCAAGCTTCATATACTTTTTATCCTGACACAAAAAAGGATGTGGGTATGGGGTAAAGCCCCATCACCATTCAATCCTACTCGTCAAAATTCCGCGAACAATTATTTTTATGCGCCCGAATGAATTTGTAAATTCATCGTACTTGGGTTAATATTCCTTAGAAAATGTTTTTTTGTTTATTAAGGTCCAAGAGAACACCATCCCGAAAGCTCTGGATTATCTGCATGATTATTTGTCCTGAGATTTCAGGATGGGGTTTCAATGATAAAACAACAAATTTTTCTAATGGCGGTCCTCAGAAAAATAAGGCTAATGACAAATCCGGGTATCACCCAAGTAGAATGAATAAAAAATACTGTTATCTTGTTTTTCTGATTTGATGTGTCGGAGTAAAACATTGACTGTTTAAGACAAAAAAGAGGGATAAATACATATCCCTCCTTAATGTAATCACCATTATTAACTAAAAATCAGTATCCGGGGTTTTGTGTAAACTCATCTTTATTGGTAACAGCATCAAGCTGAACCTGAGGAATAGGTCTTACAGTGAAATGGGCATCGAAATTTTCACGGGCCAGCGCATTTCCTGCATATTGTTTGATACGGGCAACCATAGCATCAGTACCAAGTCGTTTCAGGTCGAACCAGCGAAGTTGTTCGCCGCAGAATTCACGTGCTCTTTCATCCAAAAAGTAATCCATGGTTAAATCGCTGCCACTGTTAATACCGTAAGATGCAAGCATAGCGGCGCCATTTCCGTTATATGAGCGTTTGTCGGCCAGCGGCATCAGGTAATCATTATATGCGCTGGCTGCCTGGCCTGTTTTCCATAAAGCTTCAGCAGCTATCAGATACATCTCTGAGATTCTCATAACCATAGCATCGCGTATGCCGTTTTGTGAACCGGCATCGGTGGCAGCAGGACGTGTATTGTCATAAAATTTGTGCAATTCAAAGAAAACATTACGGTTATAGGCACCAAAATCATTGATTGTCCCGTCAGCATTAAACATCCGGGGGTAATCAAGTACCCAGTAACCTTTTTCAAGATTGAAATAATAATTGGCCGCAAGATCGGCTGAACGGACCAGGATATTATCGGGATAAGTCGCTTTTGTTAAGTGTATTGCTGTATCACCAATTTCAAAGAAGGGTTTGCCATATAATGGGTCTAAAGTATCAGCATGGTAATCATAGCCCACAACAGGCCACGAATATTTGGCCAGAAGTGCAGCATTACTATACCATGTGGTTTTGAAAGATCCGTAAAACCGTTCGTCCACGTCTTCATGAAAAGCGTCAATCAGGTATTTGGTAGGTGAATATCTTCTGAACGGGCGTCCGTTTTCAATATCCCTTGTCATACCCGGAAATACATCATACTGCATACCAAACATCAGGTGCCCATGATGTCCTCCTTCTCTTTCATCCCATGGTTTATCGCTCGGACGCTGATATTTTGTATATTCGCTTGTTGGCACACCCAGTAAAGCATAGGTTGACCGGGAATAATTAATTGCCCAGATATTTTCCTGATTATTGTCTCTGTTATTAATATCCCACACATCGGCATAATTATCGTATAAACTGAACTTACCGCTTGCTATAACAGCAGCAGCATCTTCAGCGGCTCCCGTATAAAGGGCATTATTGTTTGTGTAGCTTGCCCATGTGAGCCTCATTCGGGCACGGAAAGCAAGGGCTGCAAGTTTATTTACCCTCCCGTAATCTTCAGCGGCTGTATTCACGTCATCGCCAAGATTAGCAACTGCATAATCCAGGTCCTCGAGTATCAGTTTGTAAAAATCTTCAACTGATGATCTGGTAGCTGTTTTTACTACTCCCGTGATGGGCTCTGTCCGTAATTCAACACCACCCCATGTTTCAACAATCAGCCAGTTGTACAGAGCCCTCAGGAAGCGAACTTCTGACAAACGTGTCCGTGTTTTTGTCTCATCAAAAGGTGTTCTTTCAGGATCAGAAAGTACATCGATGGCATCATTACATGCATTGATACCTTTGTAGAATTCAATCCAGAGGATAACTAGCCTTGAATTGGTGGCATTGAAATCAGATGTATAGGTATATTGGTATTGCTGCGGATGCTGCTGGCCATAATCGTAAATATCAGTCCCAGGTTCGCTGAAATCGTAACCTTCTTCCTTGGCAAACCATATTTTGCTTGTTGCATAACATGCAGCAACCAGATTTTCCATACCATCGGGTGTGGGATAGTATGTTTCGGTGGCCATACCTCCTTTGTATTCTTCCTCAAGGAAATTTTCACAGGAGGTTATTAGTGTAAGCGCCACCATTACCTGTAATATTATTTTGTATGCTTTCATTTTTATCATAATTAATGGTTAAAATTATTGGATTAGACTTAAAAAGTAACATTGGCTCCTATGGCAATCATTTTGGGTGCAGGAAATCCTACGTTACTTCTTCCTGCACTGTTGACAGCTTCGGGGTCATAACGTCCCTTGGAAAAATTCTTCCCAAATACAAAATAATTCTTTGCTGAAATGTAAACACGTAATGAAGAAACAGATATTTTACTGGTAATATGAGCGGGAATTTTATAACCCAGTGTTATATCTTTGATTTTGACAAACGAACCATCCTGATATTGCAGGGTTGTTGCTTTGCTCCATCCGCTGCGGGTTAAACCCGGATTAATTCTCGGATAGTCGTTTGTGGGATTATTGGGAGTCCAGTAATCACGCTCCACGGAATTTTCACGGCAATCGGGGCTCCACATTCCCTCAACAACATCCATAATCATTTGACCCATGCGGGCATAAACAAAAAATGAAAAATCAAAGTCTTTATAACTTATTGTTGAATTGAGCCCGCCCGTCCATTTCGGTCTTGGAGTTCCCAAAATTACTCGATCATCCTCGTCTATTAAGGTATCAGTATTAACATCTTTTAACTTTATATCACCCGGCACACTTCCATATAATGTTGCTTTTTCTGCCTCATTGGTTTGCCAGATACCAATTTTGTCCCAATCATAAAAAACCTGTAATGGATGTCCGACAAACCATCCGTTAACAACATCCTGTGTTACACCACCAGCAAGATATGTAATTTCTTCAGTGCTCCGGCTGAAGGTGATACTAGTTGACCATTTGAAATTTTTCGTTTGTATATTTACAGAATTTATGGTTAATTCCACACCATTTCCTTTTGTTTCCCCAATATTTTCAATTACTGACGTAACAGCTGATGTGGGAGGCAAAATAACTTCCTGTAAAATATCAGTAGTGTGTACTTTATAAACCTCCAAACTACCTGATATCCTGTTTCTAAGAACACCAAAATCGATACCAAAGTTTGTAGCGGCTGATTTTTCCCATTTTGGAGAAGTAGATAATTGACCAGTACGGTATCCGTTTAAAGTGGTTTCGGTAATACCAAACTGATAATATAACGGATAATCGGTTGTTGAACCCATTGAAGAATAGGGGGCAACAGAATAATTACCCGTCAAACCATATCCAACTCTTAATTTTAAGTTTGAAAGGAATACTAACCCTTTCATGAAGCTTTCCTCGCTAATTCTCCAGCCTACTGATACCGACGGGAAAAAGTCCCATTTTTCTTTCAGTTGTGATGCTCCGTCGTACCTTCCTGTAAAAGTAGCCAGGTATTTTTCCTTAAAACTGTAATTGAGCCGGCCTATAAAAGAAACCATTGTAGATTTGGTATATGGGCTTTGCTGATCATTAATAGTTAATTGGGCCGGATCACTGGTACGAATGGCAAACCATTTGAATTCTCCTAAATCCAGATCCTGACCGGCCTGGTAAAATCTTTCGGTAAGGCTATAACGTGTTTCTGTGGCAGCTGTGGCCAAAATATGATGATTGTTAAAGGTTTTATCATATGTAAGGATATTCGTCCATGTCCATTTATAATTATTGATTATGGTCAGATCAGATTCATTCGACCTGGCTAAACCTTCATATTCACCGGTATAAGTGCCGATTCGCTGAAAATCCATATTTACATTAAATGACGATTTAAAGGACAGGCCCGGTAATAAATTCAATTGCCCATAAAAAGTAGAAAACAAACCTGTCCGTGAATTTTCATTGGATCTGTATTTTGGATCCTGGTCAATAAGCATATTGCTGAAAGGTACGCGACTATTCGGTACTGGTATTAAATCGCCATTCTCATCAAAGGGTGTTACCAAAGGAATAAAATTATAATTAATACTTTCCCCACGGTTTAATAGACTATAAGATATAAAGGTGGAATTACCCATTTCAAATAACTTACCCACTTTAGTATTTACATCCGACTTGATTGAATATCTTTTATAATTGTCATTGGGTATATAATTATCTTCCACAAAATGATTCAGAGACACCAGATAATTTGATTTTTCTCCCCCGCCTGATACCGATAAATAATAATCCTGCTGGCTTCCATGATCTTTCATTTGTGCATCAATCCAGTCGAAATCAGTGCCATTGTTATATCCTTCAATTTCTTCAGGATAAAGCAGGGAAAGTATAGGCACCTGCGAATCGGCTGAATCCCAATAGGCAGGATTATTGGTCCTATAAGTGTCCCTTATCATTCTTAGGTAATATTCTGCATCACCCATAGGAAGTTTACCCAGTGGTGTGGTAAAGCCATAATAGGTATTGAAATTCACCATAGTTTTCCCCTGATTGCCTTTTTTAGTAGTAATCAGAACTACTCCATTAGCGCCCCGTGAACCGTATATAGCTGTAGATGAAGCGTCTTTCAGTACATCTATTGAGGCAATGTCATTAGGATTGATATTAATATTACTTCCGTAATCCACTCCATCAACAATATAAATAGGATCATTGGATGCCGAAAAGGAACGCGCTCCGCGGATGAGTATGTTGTATCCCGAGCCTGCGCGGCCGTCGCTACGGGTCATATCAACACCGGCAATTTTCCCTTGTAACGCTTCAACAGCATTTGATGATTTAAGGCTTTTTATGTCATCTTCCCTTAATGACGATACTGCGCCTGTTACGTCCGTTTTCCGCATCGTACCATAACCCACAACAACAACCTCTTCAAGTTTGGCCAGGTCGGGCGCCATGACAATATCAATCTTTTGCCTGCCTCCTACCTCAATTTCTTCAGTAAGATAACCCACATATGACACAACAAGAACTGCATCAGATGGCGCTTCAAGAGTAAAAGCCCCGTTCTGGTCAGTAACAGTTCCTAAGGTGGTTCCTTTAATTACAATATTCGCTCCTGGCAAGGGTGTACCGTCAGTAGCATCAGCTACAGTACCTGAAATTTTTATTTGTCCCAATAGCGTGATAGGCAAAATAAAAAGAAAAAAAGCGGATAAGACAGTTATGCGTTTACACAAGCTCTGTCTGTAATTAATTAGTTTTTTTTTCATAGCTTTCTTTTAATTATTTATAAGGTTAAGATAAAATGTCTAATCACTGAATTAATCATATTTAAGTTAATGAATTTCATAATAATTTTCTATGCTTACATATTCAATTCCATGGCAGCCATAATAAAAGGAGCAACACCTTTGGGGTCATTATTTACTTTTCTTTCACCTATATAATATTCATAACTTCCATCGCGGTATGGATTCCCTCCAAGGCCTGCGGCGCCGCATATATTTGTCATTACAGGCATTCCGTCATCACCAGTAATAATAAAATTATCAATCATCGAAAGGAAAGACTTTTTGGAAATGTCAAGAAATTTTGAGGGCAGATAGCCTTTTTTGGCTCCTTTGGCAAATACATAAGTAAACATTGCCGAGCATGAACCTTCGATATAGTTACCTTTCTGTCCCCCTTTATCAAGAACCTGAAACCACAATCCGGTTTTTGGGTCACGAACACGCAGCAATGCTTCAGAAGTATTCAACAGAATATTGATTATAGAGTCTCTTTTGGGGTAGTCAGCAGGCAAATAATCAAGCACATCAACAATAGCCATCAGATACCATCCCATGGCTCTTCCCCAGAATTCTTTTGACCTGCCTGTCCCTGGATCACACCAGCGTTGTGATCTCGACTCATCCCATGCATGGTAAAGCAATCCTGTTCTCGGGTCACGAGTATTTGAATAAATGTGCATAATCTGAAATGCCACAGTATCAAACCATGCGGGTTTGTTAAATTCATTGGCATACTGGGCTAAAAAGGGAGAAGACATATACACTCCATCAAGCCACATCTGCCACGGATACCTCTTTTTATGCCAGTAACCCCCTGAATGCGTACGGGGCTGATTTTCAAGTTGTTTTATAATTATGTTTATAGCATTAAGATACTTTTCCTTACCTGTCCTTTTATATAAGGTAATTAATCCTTTTGCAGGATTGACATTATCGAGATTATAATCTTCTAGCTTATATTTTTTTATCCCTGAATCGGTTACAAAGTGGTTCAGGTAGTCCTCGTGATATTTTGTATAAATAGTATCAATAAATCCCAACTTATCAATTGTTTGCCCAAGCATGGCAATATCATATTGCCATCCGGGTGAAAAGCCATTGTAATACATCAGACTGTCATATCTTTTTATTATGGCATTGGCCATTTTAACAGCCCAGGATTCAGTATTTTCGGGTGAATGATGTGAACACGATAAAACAAATAAAGCAATGAGAATAATTTTAAAATATAATCTCATCATAAATTGATTATTTTAGTTGTTACCAAAATTAATGCTGTTTCAACTTTCAGGGGGTGACAAATTATCGCTTTTTGGTGGTCAGATTACTTAACAGAGTTTTCAAAAGAAAGTATAACGTGTTCTGTATATGATGATTACATTAAAGCGAATCATAAAATGATGAGATTAAGTGACAGCCCGAATTTACTTATCCGTATCTGAAGACTCTTTTGATATGATATTATGCCTAAAGGACGAAAATAATAATGCTGTAAGAATATAAAGCCTTTTTTAGTAAATTTGTTAAAGTATTTCAATATTTTCATGAATTGTCAGCACAGATATCTATTTAGGTTTAAAAAGCTTTATCTGTTATTCTTGGCAGGTTTTGTTTTCTGCTATTCCCACGCCATTGAAATTGAACGTTTTGAACATATCAATACCAGCCACGGCCTTTCGCAAAATAATGTACTGACCATGTTTTGCGACAATACCGGATATATGTGGATTGGCACAATGGATGGATTAAACAGGTATGACGGATATAATTTCAGGATATTTAAAATTGAAGAAGGCAGGCAAAATACGCTTACCCATAACCGCATTTCCGATATTTGGGAAGATTCTCTGAATTTTCTTTGGGTTAAAACTTACGAAGGCTATTATCATTATTTTATTCCCCAAACTGAGGAATTTATCTCTTTTCCGAATTATAACAAATCAGCTGAAGAGAAAAACAGTTTCATCCAGTGTTTTCATCAGCCCTCAAAAAATGAAATATGGCTTGGTTCAAGTAATTCAGGTGTATATGTTCTCCGCTTTAATCCGGCTACGCGCCGGTACAATAGTATGCAGTTCCTCAGCAGAGGTCCCAGCAGTATATCAAACAATACCGTTAATTTTATTATTTCTGACCCATATAATAATATATGGATAGGCACACGCCAGGGCCTTAATTACCTCTCCAAAACCGAGTCAGTTAAAGAAAAACCTTTCTTTCAGCACTATTTTGCCAGCTACCGGTTTAGCTGCGCAACAGTTATTGATGACTTTATCCTGTTTGGTACCCATAACAACGGCGTCCTTTTTTATAATCTGAAAACCAAAAGAATAACTGAGGATATTCCTTATTTAAACTCGTTGAAAAATTGTGAAATTAACATGCTTAGAAAAGTAAGGAATAAAAATATTGTGATTGTTGGAACAAATGGCCATGGGACATTTATTATTAATGCTGGTGATAAAAAGCTGGTCCGAATTAGCAATTATGGCCTTCATACCATTTCATTATTTGAAGACAGTTACGGTATGATCTGGCTTAAAACTGAGAAATATGGTATAGTGAGAATAAATCCGGAAAACGGAATGGCCAGGCATTATACCCTTACGCCCAAAGAAATACAGCCTCTGATTGACGATGAAAGACCTTATATTTATGAAGATCGTAATAAAAACCTTTGGATTGGAACTCATGGCGGTGGTCTGGCATTATATAACCGTTTAAAGGATGAGTTCACTTTTTACCGCAATAAACCGAATACGCCATATACCATAAGTTCAAATTTTGTTCATTGCATTACTGAAGACAAATCAGGGCTGCTTTGGGTAGGAACCGTGCAGTTCAACGGCGGCATCAACAAGGTTATACTTGCCAATCCTTCCTTCAAACAGATTATTCCTAAGCCCGACATTGAAAATCTTGCAGATAATGTGATCAGATGTATTTATCAGGATAAAAATGGATATGTTTGGATGGCAACAAAATCAGGTATTATTTATATATACACACCTCAACTGAAACTTTACTCGGTTCTTGAAAATCTTTCAGGTAATCGTAAGGTGCTGGCATATAATGTGTACACAATGATGCAAGACAACCAGGGATATTTATGGATGGGAACCAAAGGCGGAGGTGTACTGGTAAGTACTGCACCTTTGGGCAATAATGGTACCGGATACAATAATCTGCAATTTTATATTTATCAGCATAATGCTGATAATACATATTCGTTAAGCAATAATTTTGTGTATTCCATCATTCAGGATTCAAAAAACAATATCTGGATTGGCACATACGGGGGTGGCATCAATAAAGTTATTGCCCGGACACAAAACGAACTGAAATGTTACAGGATTAATACAGAAAACAGTAATTTATCAAATGATCATGTGCGTTTTCTTTTTGAAGACTCACACAGCCGCTTATGGATTGCAACAACATTTGGACTTAATCTTATGGAAAAATACCCATCTGATAACGATTCACTGCTTTTCAGAACATTTTTATTTGATCCTCAGAACATTAATAGCATAAGTTATAATGATATCATTCATATTTATGAAGATGCTCATAACCGCCTTTGGTTTGGGACTTTCGGGGGCGGGCTCAATCAGCTTACCAGCCTGAATGCTGTATCAGCCATTTTCAGTCACTTCAGGCAACGCGAAGGATTGAGCAATGATGCCGTATTTGCCATTCTTGAAGATGCCAAAGGCACAATATGGGTGAGCACCGAAAAAGGTATCTCAACCATTAATCTCATAAACAACACATTTAAAAATTATAATGTTAACAGCGGACTTTATTCGGATAATTTTAATGAAAATACCTGTTGCAAGCTTAGGGATGGCAAACTGCTTTTTGGCAGCATTAATGGCACCCTGGTTATAAACCCCGACCAGATTATAAATGCCAATTACACACCTCCCCTTGTCTTCACCAACTTCCAGTTATTTAACAGACCTGTTGATTTTCGTGACCCTGAAGCCCCTATTAAAGCACATATTTCAACACTCGACACCATTATACTTAATTATAATCAGTCGAGTTTCAGCATAGAATATGCTGCTCTCAGTTATTTTGCACCCAACCAGAATCAATATAAATTTATCCTAAAAAACTTTGAAGAAACCTGGAACGAAATAGGAAGCCAGACAAAAGCAACCTATACAAATCTGTCTCCCGGTAAATACATATTTATGGTAAAAGCCGCAAGTTGGGACGGAACATGGAATGATTCACCCCGCACGTTACATATCATTATCAGGCCGCCTTGGTGGAAAACCACAACATCTAATATTATTTCAGGATTAATTATTATTTTACTTTTACTTATTTCCCGGAAATTGTTTCTTAATTATTATAAACTACAAAATGACCTGAAGGTTGAACGACGGATTAATGATATTAAACTACAATTTTTTACGAATATTTCGCATGAAATACGTACTCCATTGACATTAATACTCGGCCCTATTGAAGATATCAAAACAATAAAAAGCCTTCCTGCATTTGTCAATGAACGCATAAACATCATCGAACGTAACGGGAAAAGAATGTTGCGCCTAATCAATCAATTGTTAGAATTCCGTAAGGTGCAGAAAAGTAAAATGAAGTTAAATGTTGAAGAAGTTGATCTGGTTCAATTCGTTGAAGAGATATGTGCTCATTTTCATCCCATTGCAAGGCAAAAGCGGATTGACTTCAGATTTTCTCATAATGGGGAAAACGTAAAAGTATTTGTGGATACTAAAAAATTTGACTCGGTTATTTTTAATGTTTTGTCAAATGCATTTAAATATACCAAAGAAGAGAAAAAAATAACAGTAAAAATACAGCCTTATAACGAAAAATTTGTAGATATTGTGGTCAGTGACCAGGGGCCTGGTATTCCAAAAGATAAACTGGATATTCTGTTTCAGCGTTTTACACCTCTTTCTGTTAATCATGGATCGCTTGACGGCACCGGTATTGGGTTAAATCTTTCTTATGAAATTATGAAGCTGCATAAGGGAGAGATACTTGTGCAGAGTGAGCCCGGAAAAGGTTCAGTATTTACCATACGAACAAGGCTGGGTAAAGATCACTATGCAGCTGACGAATTTAAAGTAGAAAATGATACAAGTGATGTAAAGCACATTTTACCTATTGAAAATGCAGATTTCGATACGGAATCGGCTCAGATATATTCAGGAAATGATAATGCAAAACCCAAAATGCTTGTAGTGGAGGATAATATTGAAATCATTATTTACGTCAGAAACATATTTGAAACCTACTTTGAAATCAAAACTGCTAAAAATGGTTCAGAGGCTCTGGCTTGTCTGCAGGAATTTCATCCCGACATAATTATAACCGACATTATGATGCCTCAGATGGATGGCATTGAAATGACAAAAAGAATCAAAGAAAACTTTGAAACCTCACATATCCCTGTCGTAATGTTAACAGCCAAATCGGCCATTGAAGATCAGATAATAGGTATTGAATCAGGGGCCGAAGCTTATATTCTTAAACCGTTTAATTCCATTTATCTGAATACAGTTGTCAAAAACCTGATAAAACAACGTGAGAATATCATCAGAAAATACCGGGATAAAAGTCCTGTTCAATTTGATGAAATTAAAATTACTCCGCGGGATGAAGAATTTCTTCACAACATTATGGGTATTATTGAAAAACACTATGCCGATCCATCGTTTAATGTTGAAAAGATGGTCGAATTATCGGCATATAGTAGAACAGTGTTTTATAACAAATTGAAAGGCCTGACAGGGCTATCTCCGGTCGATTTTTTGCGCCAGGCCCGATTAAAAATAGCCTCGGAAATTCTGGTAAAAGGAGGCAGAGGTGTTTCTGAAACAGCATTTATGACTGGGTTTAATGATGTAAAATATTTCAGCAAATGCTTTAAGCACATGTTTGGTATGACACCTGCTGAATATAAAAAAGTTGAAAGTGCACGAAGGCAAGCCTGATTCATAGAAAAAACCCTAAATATTGTTGCCCAAAAAGGAGAAAAACATCAGATTTTTATTATTGGTTGAATTTTGCTTATGAACCCTTTTTCTAAACAAAGCATTAATAAAGCTTTAGACTGAACAAACTGATTCAGGTTGATGGTCAAAATATGTAATCCCGCATCCTGAAAGCCATTAAAAAATTCAGCAAGCATGCGCCCTTCAGCTGAATAAATGGTTAACCTGACAGGCATTTTAGTTTCAAGTTTATACTGAACGGTAATAATATCAGGCGCGGGATTGGGGAAAACAGAAAATCCATCCTTTTCATTTTCTGAATTGCTGATTTTTGAGTAACCATCAATTGCATTTACAATTACTGTATCCGGTGAGCTGCTGGTAATACTGTCATTTACTGTTAGTATTATTACATATTCTCCCTCAACATCCGGAGTAAAATACGGAGCAGTGGTACTTGCTTTAAGCAAATAGGATTTGCTGTTAACAGGTTTCGAAACCAATAACCAGTTATATAACAAAGAATCGTTATCTGCATCATAACTTCCGGTACTATTAAGAAAACATTTTTTCCCTGTGGCCGTATTAAAATCATAACCTGCATTGGCAACGGGGACTGTATTTGAACTAACAACATGTACTGAAAGCTTTCGCATAACGCTGTTTTGTGATGCTGACATAACAATAAGCCCTAGGGTGTATATTCCTTCAATATCGGGGGTAAAGGTGGCCAGCATCATATTTTCATTTTCAAGGCTTGCATTGCTTCCCACAGGGGCATTTACAATCGACCACTGATATGCAGTAATTGTATCGCCATCAGGGTCGTAACTTCCACTGCCATCAAGGATCAGTGAAGTTGCTATTATCATTTTTTTTGTTTTGCCGGGTACAGCAATTGGACGGGCCATTGTAATATTTCCGGCTTTCATTACAGATAGCAATTGAAAATAATTACCATTACTTAACGGGTTGTGTTCATTAAGGACTTTAATGTGGAGGGTATGCTCGCCATCTGTAAGATTTTCTGCAATAAGTTCAAAAACCCGTGCAGGCCCCCATGTTTCTGTCCAGTATGCATCAAGTATTTTATGAGGCCCTTCATCAACCCATATTTCCACCCTGCCTCTGTTTGTTGCGTTATGCCTTGAATACTCAACAGCGACAGCATTTCCATCTATGGTAAAAACAAGTTCTGACCCCGGGGTAAGAGAACTCCAGTCAAATGAACTAATTTCCCATCCTGAATTCTCGTTAGGTATAATGGTCGATGCCTTGAAAGTGTATGTCTCAGCATAGATATCAGTAATTAACGGTTCGGGAATAGCAGCAGGAATTTCAGGTAAGTTTTCGTCAGAAGGTAGATGGTTATATATACTGTCGAGTTTTTCATTAATAAAATCGGCTATATACTGCATCCCTAAATCATTGGGATGTATGCCGGGGTTATCGCCGTATACTTCCCTTAGTGTACGACCGTCTGCAGTTACTGCAGCATCAATAAGGTCAGCCTGACTCACCCATGGAATGCCATAATAATTAGCAACCACTTTATGGTCAGCCTGAGCAGTACCTCCATTTTCCATCTTCAACATCAGAAACATTACCCCAATCTTATTAGTATCTTGTAATAATTGCCTTACAAGCCCTTCAGTCATTTTTATTACATAGGTACTGTCTTTACCGCTGTCATTTACAGAAAATTCAATAATCACAAAATCCGGAACCTTTGACAGAATATCATTTTTAACCCTGAATGTCCCTATATCAGAACCCGTTCCTCCAATACCGGCATTTACCAGTGTGATAGCGGATGCAGGAAACCGATTGCGCCACCAGGCCGTGACAATATTTATCCATCTTTTGTTCTCGGTCGAAGCAAGAGAGCCTGCCGTTATTGAACCCCCGATGGCAGCTATAGTTACAGGTTCGCCCCGGCGTGCTTTTGCCATTACATGATAAATCCGTGATGTATCAAAAGAAACATTATCAGTCATACCATTGCATAAAAGTACAGGGCAATCAAACCAAAGCATCAGTAAAAATACCCTGAATAAGGCACGAAATAATTTTACATCGTTAATACAGTTCATAATCAGAAATTTACAATAATTTTTGTACAATATTTTCAGTTTAGTTTTTTTATTCTGAATTTTACCAGATTTATTATCTAATTGTATAATAAAAATTTATCATTTCATTTCAATCCAAAATTAATTTTTTCACCTATTGAAAAACAATATTATATAATCATAGATTTGTACTATTTTATCATTTTCTATTGTAACTTATGAACAAAAATATCAACTGCCAAATTACACCGCTTTCAGGCGAAGATTGTTTTGCAGTTTTTGACCGGAAAAAGAAAAAGTTTGATTTTCCTGTTCATTTTCATCCTGAATATGAGCTGAATTATATTCAAAATGCAAAAGGAGCAAAGAGAATTGTAGGTGATCATATCGGCGAGGTGGGAGAATATGAACTGGTACTTGTAGGACCTAATCTGATTCATTGCTGGGAACAAGGCAATTGTAAAAACGAAAATATGCATGAAATAACCATATTATTCCACGATGGTTTGTTTCACAGCAGTTTACTTAACAGGCAGGCAATGCATAATTTTAAAACTATGTTACAGCTTTCACAAAGAGGTATATCTTTTTCCACTGATTCAATTTTAAAGGTAAAGCGAAAACTTGAAAACTTGTCGACGCTCAAAGGCCATTATGCTTTTCTTGAATTTTTAGGAATATTGTTCGAATTATCAGCAGATAAGAAATACATACTATTATCGGACATGCAACATGAAAAGGGGAAAGTATATTCTAATGATAAAATTACAATAATCCAGCAGTTTATGATTAAACATATACACGAAAAGATAAGATTACAGGATGTGGCCCAACTGATTAACACTACACCTGTATCATGCTGCCGCATGATTAAAAAGAAAACCGGCCGTACTTTTATTGAAATCATACATGAATACCGGCTTGGTTATGCCAGCCGTTTACTGATTGATACCCAAAAAAGCATTGCCGAGATTGCTTTTGAGAGTGGCTTCAGTAATCAGTCTTATTTTAACCGTATATTTAAAAAGAAAAAAGGATGTTCGCCATCGGCATTCAGACATAACTTTTCAGGGATAAGACAGGTTTTATAAACAAATTAGTATTTTTACGTCGGAATAAAAGCTTAAAATATTGTTATGAAACTCCTACGTTACGAAAGACCCAGATATTATTATAATAAATTCAGCAACATATTATCCCGAAAGCTTTCGGGGCTATCATACCTTTAAAAACAGATAGTATTATGATGAAATCAGACTATGGAGATGTAAACTTTGTCAAATTCTTCCCAAGTGCTTTAATAGCAATTCATATCCTGACACAACATGTTTCTGCTCAAGTTAATTCGTCTTTAATGCAACTTGGAGTTGTCAATCTGCGAACCGAATACAAAACCAATCCGCTGGGTATTGATGTCAAAAAACCACGCCTTAGCTGGGAAGTGATTTCATCTCAGCGCAATGTTTATCAGACAGCATATTTTATAAAGGCTGCCTATGCTATAGATGATTTGCAAACGAACAAAAACCTTTGCTGGAACAGCGGAAAAATAACTTCTGACCAGTCTGTCCATATAGAATATTCGGGTAGTGGCATAGAATCAGCGCGGCGCATTTACTGGCAGGTTAAGATATGGGATAACAAGGGCAATGAATCTAATTGGAGTGAACCTGTCTTTTTTGAAACCGGCTTGTTAAGTCCGTCTGACTGGAAAGCCTTATGGATTGAACCTGATATTGATGAGGATCCTTCGGTTTCAAATCCATGCCCATACCTGAGAAAAGAATTTATTCTTAAGAAAAAAATAGTATCAGCAAGGCTTTATATCACATCACATGGGTTATATCAGATAAATCTCAACGGGGAAAAAGCCACCAATGAATTATTTACGCCTGGCTGGACAAGCTACCATAAAAGATTACAATACCAGGTATATGATGTTACAGGGAACTTAACAACCGGTAAAAACGCCATTGGTGTTATACTTGGTGATGGCTGGTACCGAGGTTACTTTGGATGGGAAGGCAAAAAAAATCTTTATGGAAATAAAACTGCCCTGTTATTGCAGCTTAAGATAAAATATACAGACGGAACCACTGAAACCATCATTTCAGATGCCAGTTGGAAATGTTCAACAGGTGCCATTATCAAATCAGACATCTATAACGGAGAAACATACGATGCACGTCTTGAGCCTGAAGGATGGGATAAACCAGGCTTTAATGACAAAATGTGGAAAGGCGTTATTGTTAAAAATGATGATAAGAGTATTCTTGTTGCCTCTGAGGGAATTCCGGTGCGCATAACACAAACCATTAAGCCAGTAAGGAAAATTATCACTCCCAAAGGAGAAATTGTCTTCGACCTAGGGCAGAATATTGTCGGATGGGTTAGGTTTAGCCTGAAAGGTGATGCTGGCACTTCAATTACGCTCAAACATGCCGAAGTGCTCGATAAAAATGGCAATTTTTATACAGAAAATTTAAGGGCTGCCCGTGCTGAGGATGTTTATATTTTTAAAGGCGAAGGTACTGAAACCTTTGAACCCCATTTTACCTTCCATGGTTTCAGGTATATAAAAGTAGAAGGATATAACGGAGAAATAACCATCAATGACCTTGAAGGCAGGGTAATACATTCAGACATGAGGCCAACGGGCACTTTTGAATGTTCAGATTCGCTGGTTAACAGATTACAAAAAAATATCCAGTGGGGGTTAAGGGGCAATTTCCTGGATGTTCCCACCGACTGCCCGCAACGTGATGAACGTATGGGATGGACAGGTGATGCGCAGGTTTTTGCGCCAACAGCCTGCTTTAATATGGATGCTGCAGCCTTTTATTCAAAATGGATGAAAGACTTTACGGCCGACCAGCTTTCTGATGGCAGTGTTCCATGGGTAGTGCCCATGGTAGTGAAAGGCGGAGGCGGTACCGGATGGTCAGACGGATATGGAGCTACTGGTTGGGCCGATGCAGCTGTAATTATTCCATGGACTATTTACCGGATTTATGGTGATAAAAGAATTCTGGAAATGCAGTATGAATCAATGAAAGCTTGGGTTGAATTTATGAGACAACAGGCAGGCGGTACCTACCTTTTTAAGCAAGGCTTTCATTTCGGTGATTGGCTAGCATTTGCAACAACACAATCAGATTATCCCGGTGCAACAACCGACAAAGACCTTATTGCCACAGCTTATTTTTATTACTCCACAGGTTTACTACAGAAAATTGCAGTTATCATTGGTAAGAACCACGATGCTGAAGATTACAAATTATTATTACAAAATATTAAACAAGCTTTTCAAAATGAGTTTCTCACACCCAACGGAAGGTTATCTTCAAATACACAGACAGCTTATGTTCTTGCATTGGCATTCGGACTGATACCTGACAACCTCAGGGCAATTGCTGCACAACGCCTTGCAAATGATGTAAATCAGTTTAAACATATTACCACAGGATTTCTGGGTACTCCTCTTATATGTCAGGTTCTTACTGAAAACGGTTATCCTGAACTTGCATATACCCTGCTGTTCAGAAAAGAATACCCTTCATGGCTTTATCCGGTAACCATGGGTGCTACAACTATATGGGAGCGATGGGATGGAATAAAACCTGATGGTTCTTTTCAGGATGCCGGAATGAATTCATTTAATCATTATGCCTACGGAGCAGTGGGCAACTGGCTCTACAGTATGGTAGCAGGCATTACGGCTGACCCGGAAATACCCGGATATAAAAAAACTGTTGTTAAACCATATATTAGCGAACGGCTTACTTTTGCCAAAGCAGAATACCACTCAATATATGGCAAAATTGTATCATATTGGGAAAGAAAAGGTGACATATTACAAATGCATATTACCATACCTGCCAATACATCAGCAGTGTTTGAAATTCCGGCTAAAAGCATCGAAAGCGTTTATGAAAACGGCATCCCTCTTACGGAAGCAACCTATCTGAATTTAAAGGAAAAGAAAGGCGACAGGATTATTATTGAAACCGGTTCAGGTAATTACATGTTTGAAATTAAGAATTACAAATAATTCATTTTCAATTTCAAGTAACCAGAATGCAAAAGAAATTAAATATTGTAATACTAATAATAGCAACATGTTTATCAATGAGGGGCCAGAACAAACCACTGGTCAATACCTCACATAGCCCTTATGCAAAACTTTATGCAGTTGATATTGAAGATGTTATCTGGACCAGCGGTTTTTGGGCCGAACGTTTTGCTATCTGCCGCGACTCTATGATACCTAAAATGTGGAACATTTTTAATAATCCAGATATCAGCCATTCCTACAGAAACTTTGAAATTGCAGCCGGTAAAGCAAAAGGTGTCCATCAGGGTCCGCCATTTCATGACGGTGACTTTTATAAATGGTTTGAAGGTATGGCAAGTGTTTATGCCATCACTCATGACGTAAAAACCGACAGCCTGATGGATGAGATAATCAGAACCATTACCAAGGCACAACGAAAAGATGGCTATATACATACTCCTGTTATAATTGAAATGCTTAATACCGGAAAAAGCAGTGAATTCAAAAACAGGCTTAATTTTGAAACCTATAACATAGGACATTTGATGACTGCTGCATGTATTCATTACCGCGCAACAGGAAAGACATCATTATTGAATATAGCCTGTAAAGCAGCTGATTTCCTAAACGATTTTTATCTCAGAGCCACACCTGAACTGGCAAGAAATGCCATCTGTCCTTCGCACTATATGGGCGTGGTGGAATTGTACCGCACTACAGGTAATCCACAATACCTTGAACTGGCAAAAAACCTGATTGATATCAGAGGACTTGTGCAGGAAGGAACTGATGATAATCAGGACCGGATTCCGTTCAGGCAACAAACCAAAGCCGTTGGGCATGCTGTTAGGGCAAATTATCTGTATGCCGGAGCAGCTGATGTTTATTCTGAAACCGGTGACACTTCGCTTTTGCATAGCCTGAATCTCATCTGGAACGATGTGGTATCACATAAAATGTACATCACCGGAGGATACGGTGCATTGTATGACGGGGTCTCACCTGATGGTACCTCATATAATCCTTCAGAAATCCAGAAAGTTCATCAGGCTTATGGACGCGACTATCAGCTGCCCAACATTACAGCCCATAATGAATCATGTGCCAACATCGGTAACATTTTATGGAACTGGCGCATGTTTCTGATAACCGGGGATGCAAAATATGCCGATATCATAGAGCTTGTTATTTATAACAGTCTTCTGGCCGGAGTCAGTCTCGACGGAAAACGTTATTTCTATACCAACCCTCTATGCGTAAACCATGACCTTCCATACACTTTAAGGTGGTCAAAAGACCGTGAAGAATATATCAGTTTTTGCAACTGCTGCCCCCCAAATACAGTGCGTACTATAGCCGAAATACAAAATTACGTTTACAGTCTTTCGGATAAAGGTATTTACATTAATTTATATGGAAGCAATAAATTAAATACCTTGCTAAAGGATGGAACATCCATCGCATTAACACAACAAACGAATTACCCATGGGATGGGTCAATAAAGATAACTCTCAGCAAGGTACCTGATAATGAATGGTCAGTATTTCTAAGAATACCCGGTTGGTGCAACGAAGCCAATATCAAGGTGAATCAGAAATCACCAGGTATATCTTTATTACATGGAAAATATGCTGAGATAAGGCGTAAATGGCAAGAAGGAGATATAATTGAGCTTAGCCTGCCAATGGAAGTCAAACTAATGGAGGCACATCCTCTTGTGGAAGAAACACGTAACCAGGTTGCCATTAAAAGGGGTCCCGTTGTTTACTGCCTTGAATCGGCCGACCTACCCGATTCGCTGCGCATAACTGACATTATAATCCCGTCTGATATAAGCTTTCGTCCCTTACCCTATAAAATTACAAACAGTGAAATTACTTGCCTTGAAGGACAAGCTCTGGCAATTAGTAACTCCAGCTGGCAAAAAACACTGTATCGTGAAGTTTCAAGGCAACAGCCTGTGCCATTTACCATTCGGTTAATACCTTATTATGCATGGAATAACCGGGGTAGTTGTGAAATGACAGTATGGTTGCCCTTAAAAAGGTAATTGACATCTTAATTCTCTTTTTTGTAAGAAACAAAACAAACTAATGATTTAGCCGGTTTTAATAAACGACTATTTTTCTTACTGCAGATTCTTCTTTCGTTTTTAATATACAGAAATACATGCCTGCTTTGAGTTCTGATACCGAAATGTATATTGTATTCCATCCTGCCTCATATTCGTCACTGCAAACAGAATAAATTCTGTTCCCGGCCTGATCGTATATTTCAACCATAGCTTTGCCGGATGATTGCAATCTGAAGGAAAATTTAATTTCATTATCTGCAGGGTTCGGATAACAGTACAAATCAGTACTAACTTCGCTTATTCTGTTATCAACAGAACTAATCACCGCTCTTCTTATATTATCGGGTATTATTGCAGGTAAATTATTAACTTCATGCATGTCAGCATTATAAATATAGGGGACATCGAGGTGACAGGCAGGGGAATCAGAATAAGAAGTGTTTTCAAAAATATTATCAATTAGTTCCACACTTCCCGGTATGGGGCTATATAGCATTCCAACGCCAGTGCCTGCATCAAGAAAGTAGTTTTTCTCAACCCTTACACAGGCATTCATCCGTGTATTTACACCCGTGCCGCAATCTTCATAGTAATTATTGTAAATATGTGATTTCCCGAAACGAATGCTGGGCAACCTTGAGTTACAGTTAAAAAAATAATTATGATGAAAAGTAATACGCTGAACGCTGTCCTGATAGCTGTCATCTCCCGAACTGATGAGTATGCCTTTATTATGATCGTGAAAATAGCACCACTTTACTGTAATAAAAGACGATTCATTTTTTATGTCGAGTAATCCGTCATAATAATCTTCATTATCGTCATGTTCGCGGTCAGTGAAAAATTCGCAATGGTCAATCAGAATATTTTTTGAGCCGGCATTTATTTCAATTTCGTCAGCAGAAAGCACTTTCGAAAAGGTAATATTCCTTATTATCACATTGCGTGATCCGTTAATTACTACCCTGATACCTTCAATGTGCGCATAGTTGTTTGTACCCAGAAAAGTTTTGTTTGATCCGATACTGATTTCCTGTGAATTATCACCTTTAATATATTTTGAAAGCAATACTACTCTTGGAGTTTCACCTCCGAGATATGATATAAGTTCAGCAAGAGAATTTGCCTCGGCTGTATCGCCGGACGCTCCACCTGTCAAAAGGTAAGGGGTCCCGTTGTCATGCTGGACAGTGGCGTAGCCGTCAGCGCCTGTATCGGCAGAGGTGCCTATCGGGTAAAATAAAGCAGTGAGGTAAGTATTCCGGCTAATATTAAAGGTATGTACCGAATCAATTGATGCAGCTTCACCTGACCAGCTATGAAAGAAATAGCCCGGATTTGCCGAAGCTCTCACTGTTATGGGAGTTCCAATATCATAATATTCCTGTACCGGATCGTAAGATACACTTCCACCTTCAGCTGTATTATGGTTTATCCTGAATATAAATGAAGGCACGCATTCTGTGGCAAATAATCCGTCGCCCAAAACATGAAAATAGTCAATGTTTGCAAGCCCTTTATCAGTAACCGAAGAAAGCTGTATCTTGTTAAACCCTGCTTCTAGGTTAAGCTCAAAGGTATCTGTTGTAAGCCAGACCGACCATTGGGAGGAACCTGAATGGGGAAACTTCACCGTATCGCCTGTAAAAACATTATTAACAAGCAACTTGGCATCCCTGCTTGTAAGGTCGGCTCCGCCAAGAGCATACCTCCAGTAAATCTCATATGTTCCGGGATTATCGACAGTAAAACTCCAACTCATACCAATACCCTGGCCGTTATCGATATTCGCATAGCCAATACCTGTGTACCCATCGGCTGAAGAATCAACTACTCCGTCCATGGTACATACACCGATAGTATCCTCCTGAATTATCAATCCTTGTGAAAGGATAAAGCTGATATTAAAAACTCCTGTAATAAATAATAAACAAAATTTCTTCATTGGTTTAATTTTTTAAATCTCATGCCATTCAAGAATTTAAAATGTATATTATCCCAATTATTGCATTAGAAAAATTTCTAATGCAATGCGATTAAGAAAAATCAACTTTTCCGGTTTGCTGGTGCGGTACCAGAAAAGTGATTTTTTTAATCTGTAAATCCATTGGTTCGCTCTTTCTAAGAGCTCCCAATGAATAATTTGGGATTATTAATTATACGTAAACTGGAATAATCTTGTTATATTAAAGCTCTTATTATTGGCATTTCGGAACAATGCATGATGCCTGATTTCGCCATTCATATATGGTAAAAATGATTGGTTTGCTTTTTATAAAAAAAACAATTACACTATAAAACCCTATAATTTACTATGAATTCCAAATTTCTTTATTCTTTGTTCTTGGCCATAAAAATTTCCACCGGCCCCATCAATCCGGCCGGACATATTGCCATTCCATCAGGTATGTATGGCGCATTGGTAAATGTTATCCTGTCTTTTTCGGGTAACATTTGGTCGCCAATTAACCGGTTAGTCCAGGTGTTGGTAACGGTTATCTCAATGTGGTTATTTCCCTTTCTAAGGGACCTCGTTACTTCCAGCCTGTATGGTTTTGTCCATGCTGTTCCGCATGAAATGTTATTGATTTTTACTTCTGCAACGTCAGCAACATTGCCAAGTTCAAGCCATATTTTATCATTTTTCCCTATGGCTTTTTTCCAATAGAAATTATTGTTATAGACGGCTGTACCTGAATAATACTTAATACACCGGTCACTTTGTAAAGTCCAGTCAGTAAGTTTTTCAAATACTATTGTATCTTTAGGACCTCCCAAAGCAGCATCAAATTTAACATTCCAATATCCGTGTACTGTGAGAATTTTGTGATAATCATTCCAGTTTTTTCCTGATCTTTTATGACTTACATTAGTCTGACGTATTAAAACAATAAATATTGAACCGTGCGATTCAAGCCTTAATGGTAAAACCGTACGTCTATTTTCTGTTCTCCATTCGCGTGCATCGCGGCATTCTCCTGTAAGTGGATCCCAAAGTTCAGGAATACGGCCTGAAGTGCGTAACGATACTTCAAATGTTCTGGTTTTATTCTGATTGTTAAAAACGAAATAAATATCAAAACTATCAGAGGTGCGATGCACATACCCAATATCATGTAAATACCTGCCAGAAGAGTCAATGGCAATAAAATCACGTTCAATACCAAGTTTATCCAAAGTTGCATTATAATATGGCCCTTTTATGACTATGCCTTTTCCGACGTTATTTGTTAGAGTATTCTGGTTTACAGTTTCTGAAAAACCTGATTTTAAAGGTTCCCAAAAAACGGTATTAAAATGCCTTAAGATACTGTCGCTTTCCCTGTTATACTTCAGTCCCGGAGAATCGAAGGGTGATTCAAACAACATAATTGCAGCCCCGTCATCTACCATTTTTAGTATCTTTCCAGCTACTTCATCCGACATCCATTTCCCGTTTGGTATGTTTCGGATTGTTCCGGGAATAATCAAAAGTGCATAGTTTGCCCCTCCGGGTAATACGATCCGTCCGTTTTCCACTCTGGCAAGCTTTAAAAGTGCCTCTTTATTAAATGAATCATATTTATATCCTCTCAAAGCATTGACCCATTGTTCCATGCTGAATATATTGGCATTACTGGTTACTCCTTCAGGTATTTCCTGTAAAGGTATTCCGGTATTGATCAGCCTTATTTTCTCATGTTCTGTTCTTTCCTCACCTATTAAACCGGGCAACAGATCAATCAGTTTATCGGGAGTAAAAGCCCGGGATGGTGTTTCTTCTCCGGTAAAAACAGCTATATCGGTAACGTCATGTCCCTGCTGAAGCAATGCCTGGCAACGTGTCAGATATTCAATATATTCCCTGGCATAATTCCACCAGGTCTGATCGCGCTGAAAGTACAACCCTACTCCGTTAAGAGTCATTCCGGGTTTTTTATCGAGCCATGGATTATGTGTAAACACATGAAATACGAGCCTGTTTATGCCAAGAGTAAAATTCAAATCACCCAATGGCTTAAGCATTGCGGGGTTCTCGTTCCATTTCATACGCAAAGTTGTAAAAGCCTCAGCCTGAATAATGTTTTTCCCATAAACATGTCCGGATGAAACGGCATCAAGAATATCATTGGGCTTGTCATGTGTGGGACTGTTAAGCCAGAACTCACCCATAGGAATATCAACCATTTCAAAATGCTGCATGCCATCACCTGTCATCACCGGGGCTATATTTTCGGCTGAAAACTTGCAGCCGTATGACTTTAGCTGTCTTTTTAATGTACCGAAAAAGTTTTCTTTCACCAGTTCTCCAATAGTTTGTCTTATATCACTAAGCACTTGTTCAGAACCAGTGATACTTTCCACCGGAATACCAGCAAAAACAGGAAGATAAGGTAAAAGGTCATAACCTCGTCGTTTTCTGAACTCTTCGGAAAATACAGGCGACCAGTTCTGGCTGCCGCATTCCCAACTGTCAACATGAAAAACACTTAAAACCTGAGGTACCATGTCCGGGCCTGCCCGCCTGGCTAATTCACCAAACCAATTATTGAACTGCAGTTCAACTGCCATGGAATTAAATTTATCACATTCAAGCCCGACAGCTGCTCCACCAATATAGTTGGTTGTGCCGGTTGAAGTATGGCCTATTCTTAAAATAACCCATTGGCCATCAGGAATGTTCCATTTCAGGTAGCCTTTATTGTCTATGCTGTCAGTAAGATTAATAATACTTTTTAAAGGCACACAAAGGGAATCAGGAACTAAAACAGGACTACTTCTTTCGGAAATTCGCCAGACCAGACCTGATTTTCCTTCATACTGATCAATGCATGCTGAAGCAAACAGTTCTATACCTGAAATCTTGAGTGATTGTTTCCATTTGGCTGCATCAAGGTCTTCCGAACCTGGTTCGGTTCCTTCCTTATTATAGATAAAACGAAAGTACTTTGCTGTTGCCTCAGGTACAGCATATGTATGATCGGCCACAGCGTCCTGCCAGCCGTGGCGGGGTGGTTTCAACCTGACCAAAGGTGTAAATGAAATCCCGTCATTGCTGGTTTCAATGAGTAATCGTTGAGCCTGAAGATTATTCCCTCTGGTATGTATTTTCACCGACCGGCAGGTAAATGGAGTATCAAACTCATACTGAATCCAGCAGGGTTCATCACTTCGGAAGGTTTGTGTGTTATTTTCCTGCACAAGATACTGTGCATCTGCACCCGGAATGCTTGTGGTAACTTTCGGAATTATTGTACGTGTTGAAATATTTTCACCATTTAGGGCCGGAAATGCATAAACTGCGATATCGCAGTAAAAGTTATGCTTAGTTTCAGGCTGAGGCAGAGTATCATAGAAGTGCTGCCTGCCTTTAACAGTTATCTTGCTCCAAACTACCTTTTGCATTGAAAGTTCGGGGGTAATCCAGGGTCCCCCTGCCACAGTGAAGCCATCACATGAATGAAACCCTACTTTTATGCCAAGCCTTTTCGCTTCATGCAGTGCAAAAATAAGCATTTCCCACCACTCGTTGCTTAATTGTTTTATAGACGGTACATATAAGGGTGAGTCGGGTACTCCTTTGATTGTAAATATATAAGCCCCACCTATCCCTGCCTGTTTCATAGCTTCAAGGTCAGCAGTGATTCCTTCACGAGAAACCGCTCCATACATCCAATACCAGAACACCCATGGCCTTGCACTTTCCGGAGGGTATTGAAAAATATCTCTAAGGCTTTGTTTCTGTGAAAAAACATTAGTAAAATAAAAGCAGGCCAGGAAGAAAAATAGGGTTTGTACTTTTAAGTTATTAGATTCAGATATACGGTATTCTATCATTGAGTTCAGAATTTTATTTTTTTTGCTACTGCAGAAATTTTATCAATATTTCCGTGATATGGAGCAAGATAAAAACAATAATGGTAATCTTTTGCCGGTATTCTGTATTTCTCAAGAGGAGCTGCCACATAACTCCAGCTATCATTACCTCCAATCCCCATTTGCATAAGGTCAATATTCAGGGTAATAAATCCGGCATCGGTTAATTCATTGGTATGTTGTGCCCTGTTTAGGCATTCTTCAGTATAAGTCCATGCACTCATGCTTAAAAGACTATCAGCAACAATCAACAATCCTGAATTATTTTTATTTCCAAGGTACATCCATCTTATGCCCGTACGGTTTCCGTTTTCCTGAGGTTTTACGTAAGGTTCCATAAAGTTGTTTATTGGCAAGCTGTATATTGCTACATCTGCTCCCTGGCATCTGTCAGCATAATTTTCATGCGGTCCTTTCCCGTACCATGTAATCATCTCAAGCTGCCTGTTTACTGCACATTGCATGCCAATCCTCGGAATATCCGGTAAATCAGGTAAAGCCTTCAGATAAAAGTTTATTTTAATAACACCTTCTCCGTTCAGAAGGTATTCGGCTTCAACTGAAGCCTTTCCGTTAATTAATGAACAGATACTTTTAATTGATACCAGACCGTTTTTTATTGCTGTTGCCGAAATATTTTCAAGCTTCATATCCGGCATGTACCATTCTTTCATTTTTTCATGCGGTTTCCAGCCTTTCCTGTCATTATCTGTGAGAGGGCGGCTAAAATGGGGTAAAAGCGGACTGACAACGATTTCTTCCCCGTTCCATTTATATGAAATCATTGCACCGCTATATTTGTCAAAGATAACTTCAAAGCTTTTCCCTTTTAGGATAATCTTACTATCTGATTCATTTATAGTTATAGCCGGGAAAGAGGCAGATACCTGGTAATTCTTTGATAAACCAGATAATGCAATCTGGCAAGAGGCAACCACAAATCCTTTTTCAGCCCAGGATATTGGTTCCGGAAGTATAAAACGCAGTAAAGCCAGATATTCACAATTTTTTTTCAACGGAGGCAAATGCCCATCAAGACTTATGACTGTGTCGGTTCCAGCTTTTAAAGGTATTGGTGGTAATTGAACTGTTTTTATTTCCTTTCCGTCTTCGGTAATAGAAAGGATAATATTGTATGCTGAAAGTGACTTGACAGAGTGCAGGTTTTTAATCCGCACCAAGGCTTTCAGGGTATCAGTGATTTCACAATGAACCGGCTGGAATATTCTTTTACATTCATATATGGCTGGTTTGGGTCTCCCATCAGCAGCGACAATACCATTAATGCAAAAATTTCCGTCATGTAGTTTTTCTCCGAAATCGCCTCCGTATGCAAAAAATATGTTACCGGCATTATCCTTTTTAATTAGTCCCTGATCTTTGAAATCCCAGATACATCCTCCGATGATGCGGGGCATTGAGCGGAAAATATCCCAGAATTCCTTAAGATTGCCTGTGGAATTCCCCATAGAATGAGCATATTCACAAAAGAATACAGGCCTGTTATCGCCAGGTTGATTAACAAGGAGTGCCGGAGTATAAATTGCAGGATACATTCTGCTGATTACATCAACATAAAAAGGGTCAACCGGTACCTGAATACGATGTGCATGATCTTTGGGATAATCGGGGTGTGAAGGATCAATATAACCCTCAGCACGGTGATTTCCTTGTGCCGGTTCGTAATGAACAAAGCGGGTAATGTCAAAGTCATGTATCCACTCAGCCATAGCAGCGTGGTTAGGCCCGCGGCCGGCTTCGTTGCCAAGACTCCAGAAAATGATACAGGGATGATTTTTATCACGCATTACCATACGAATTCCACGCTCCATGAAAGCGTGAGTCCATGTGGGGTCATTGCTCAGCTTACCGCCCAGACCGTGTGTTTCAAGGTTGGCTTCATCAATCACCAGAATTCCGAAACGGTCGCACAAATCATATAAATAAGGATCATTAGGATAGTGACTGGTGCGTAGGCAGTTAAAATTAAAACGTTTAATGGTTATAATATCCTGTAAAATATCTTCACGTGACAAAGCTTTTCCTTTAACAGGATGGAAGTCGTGCCGGTTAATGCCATACAAATAAGTGACTTTTCCGTTAATAAGCAATTTACTATCGGTTTCAGAGAATTCAATGGAACGAAATCCCACTTTACAGCTTTTGGCTTCAAGAACATTGCCGGCACTATCTTCGAGTGATAATACAAGAGTATAAAGTTCAGGAACTTCATCACTCCATTTGTCAGGATTTTTAACTACAGTTTCCAACAAACCGAATTTCACATTATCAAGTCTCGGATAAATTTCATTTATTATTGATTCAGCGGAGCGTTGCAGGGGTTTTTCAAAGACAGGCCTGTTATTCTTATCGAAAAGCATAGCTTTCACGGTGTATCCTTTGATCACGCTTCCGGTAAGGTTTACCAGCCTTGGTCTGATGCTTAAGGTTGCATCGCAGTATTCTTTATCAAGCCGGGCCTGCCAGTGAAAATCAGCAATATGTAATTTGGGCTCTGCAAGCAACATAACATCACGGTGAATACCGCTAAGCCTCCAGTGATCCTGATCCTCCAGATAGGAACCATCACTCCAGCGTATAACCCATACTGATAAAACATTTTCACCATCAACAAGATAGGGAGTTATGTAAAATTCAGAAGGTAAAAAGCTGTCTTCACCATAACCGACAAATTGACCATTAACCCACACTTTAAATGCAGAACTTACACCTCCGAAATGAAGTGTAATATTCATATCTTTCCATTCTGATGGAACTGTAAAAGTACGCTGATAACAACCTGTTCCATTGTAATCTTCAGGTACATAAGGTGGATTCACCGGCCTGAAAGGGTAAACAGCACTTTTATAAATAGGTATATCATAACCTTTTAGCTCCCAGTTTGAAGGCACCTCAATTTTAGGCCATCCCTGTACTTTTGATTTATAGAAATCGTGTGGAATATCAGATGGGCGTATGGCAAAATAAAAATCCCATAGTCCGTTTAATAGCATAACCCTTGATGACCTGTCACGATCACACGACAGAGCTTCCTCAATACTTGAAAACGAATAAGCTGTTGCACGTGCCGGAAGACGGTTGATTCCGCAAACAAGCGGGTCTTCCCATGGTACAGATTCATATACTGAAGGCGG
Source organism: Bacteroidota bacterium (assembly GCA_029268165.1). GTDB lineage: Bacteria > Bacteroidota > Bacteroidia > Bacteroidales > UBA10428 > UBA5072. Next base: position 3,767 of record JAJUGM010000001.1, on the reverse strand, counting down.
TTCAGGAATGCCGGCTGGTTCTCCTGTAACAGTCTGTGCAACACAATCGTTGAATAACAAATAAAATAGAACTGCAATGAAAATTTTGTACATAATCAACTGTTTTATTTTGATATAATAGTTATTTCATCATGTCTTAGCCCATCAGATATAGCTGTCAGATTAATTTTTCCTTTTTTTCCGTTTGATTGGATGATGACCATACACAACCCTTTGAAGACTTTCCTTTGATTTGCCTTAAAAGGTTCCATGCTGGCCTGGTAACCATTGTCAACTCCTGCAATAAAACCTGCACCGCTTATAATAAAACGAACTATATTTCCGGCCTCAGGAACCAGATTACCTTCCATGTCAGTTATTTTTGCTGTTACAAATGACAGGTCGCGGCCATTGGCAACTATAGTTTGCCTGTCAGCTGACAGAGAGACAGAAAAGGGTGCTCCTGCTGTTCTTATTTCTCTTTCAAGGACAGTATGTCCGTTTTTCCGCGAAATGGCTTTTATGCTGCCTGGCTGAAACTGAACCCTCCACATAACATGAAATTTACCTGCAGGTTTGCTTTTTGCACCCAATGATCTGCCGTTCAAAAACAATTCTACTTCATCTGCATTGTTATAATAGGCCCATACATCTATAATCTGACCCTCCTTCCAGTTCCAATGAGGAAACAGGTGTAAAACCGGCTTATTTGTCCATTCCGACTGATAGAAGTAATATGCATCCTTTGGAAAACCAGCCAAATCAATAATACCAAAATATGAGCTACGTGCTGGCCATGGATAAGGAGAAGGCTCGCCCAGGTAATCAAAACCCGACCATACAAACATGCCTGATATATGGTCGAGCTCTTTCACCACCTTCCATGTTTCATAATGAGTTGACCCCCAGTATGCCGATATATGATCATAGGACGAAACCGTATAATCAGGATTAGGATTTTTTAAAGAAACATTATATGCTTCGGGCCAATGCTGAATGCTGTCTGATGGCATATTATACACTCCTCTTGTGGCATAGGCCGAAACATTTTCAGAAGCTATTATATTTTCATCAGGATATATGGCCGGAAATTTAGCATAATCCTGATGCTTATAATTAAAGCTGATCAGGTCTAGAGCACCGGAAAGGTATATAAAATTCTTATCAGGATTATTCTCCGTAAGTGCACAGGTTACTGGCCTGGTGGAATCAATGGCTTTCACAATTTCTGCCAGTTCCCTGGTTACTACTATTCCTGTGCTGTCAAACTGTTCTCTTATTTCATTGCCAATACTCCATATTATTACCGAAGGATGATTTCTGTCTCTTCTGACCATGTCTTCAAGGTCCTGACGGTGCCATGCATCCCATATTTCATGGTAATCATGCTTTACTTTCTTTTTCTTCCATACATCAAATGCCTCATCTATTACCAGAAAACCCATTCGGTCGCACAGGTCAAGTAACTCAGGCGCAGGCGGATTATGTGCAGTGCGTATGGCATTGCATCCCATATCTTTTAATATTTCCAACCGGCGTTCAATCGCCCTGATATTAACAGCTGCGCCAAGGGCACCCAAATCATGATGAAGGCACACGCCTTTTATTTTCATCGATTTCCCATTGAGGTAAAACCCAGTATCAGCGTCAAATCTGAAATGCCTTATTCCAAAAACATTTTCTTCGGAGGAGGTTAATTTCCCATCAGCAAATATTAATGTTCTGCAGAAATATAAATAAGGATTTTCAATTGACCATAACACAGGCCGGTTAATCCTTAAACGCTGGTTTACAGATAATCTACTACTTACCAACATGGCATCTGTTTTAACAGATGCAATGGTTTTGCCCCGGGCATCTAAAATAATTTGATCCACCTCTGCAATATGCTCTTTGCCAGAATGGTTTTCAAGCCGGGTTTCAATATTTATTACAGCATGTGTATTGGTGATTTCCGGAGTTGTAATGAATATGCCCCAATGGGCAGGATGTAATTTACCAGTTATGACCAGTCTGACGTTCCTGTATATACCTGAGCCAGTGTACCATCGTGAATCGGGTTGCATAGAGTTGTCAACCCTCACCGCAATTACATTTTTTCTTTTTCCTTTATAGATAAAAGGGGTCAGATTATAGCTGAATGAAATATAACCATTAGGCCTTTTCCCCAAATAATGGCCATTTATCCATACCTCACTATTACGGTAAACACCATCAAATTCAATGTAATACATCTTATCTCCGACTGAACCGGGTATTCTGAATGTCTTTCGGTACCATGCAATGCCTGTTGGTAAGGCTCCTTCATTAGGCGTAGATGGATTATCCATACTGAACGTACCTTCAATACTCCAGTCGTGCGGAAGGTTTAAAGTGCGCCATTCAGAATCATCATATTTATAATTAGATGCCGCTGAATCATCAAAAAGTCTGAATTTCCAGTGATCTGAAAAGTTAATTTTCTGTGTTACAACTGGTTTGGAACAGCCGTAAATTATCGCAGGAAAAATGAGAATCAATATTCTTAAGTAACTTCTCATACCAAAATCTATATGAAATGATCAAGTAATCTATTATTTATTCTTATTAAACAAAACTGTAATGCTTATTTTATTTTTTGAAAGAACTAAAATGCAATGAACTCTTACCCATGTCTACAGATGTGGCAACCGCAATGCCTCTGTCATCGTTTTTATTCACTGCACAATAAAAATGATATACAATGCCTTTGTATTTAACAACTGATGATTTGTGAGCAAACCGGTTGTCAAAAAGCTCAGACGGAGCAATAAGATCGTCTCCCTGCCATTCGGTCCAGTTAACAAGGTCATAGGAGCAGGCAAACCGGTTAAATGCACCGTCATCTTTACGGGTTGGCCAAAATGCCCCGAAATAAAACATTACCCAAACGTTTCCGATTTTCTGTATTACAGCGTCTCCTGATATGCCTTTATGATGGTTGATAACCGGGTTGTGGCCAAATCTAATCCAGTGTATCATATCATCAGAAACAGCAATGCCAATCCTTTCAGCTCCTTTTTTTGGCTGGATGCTGTCACCCCTGGCATTGTAAAACATCACAAACCGATAACCCGTTGTTTTGTCCTTATCCCAAATAATTGAATTTTTATATATAGTATTATTATCCCACCAGCAAGCGTTGGTATCAGTTGCCATAAGAACGGGTCTTGCCAAACGATTCCATTCATGAGCCTTCGATAGACTTTCCCTGTTATATGCTATTCCAACAGATAACAATCCTCTTTCATAACCTGTAGAATTTCCACCGAAATATGACATCCAATAATTATTGTGGAATTTTTTCAGCTTGTATGATTTACCCCACCTGAAATCCTGAAGCGCAGGATATCCGGCCTTCTGATTAGCATCCCAGTCAGTGCTGTCGCTAAACGATAAAAGCCTGCCTATTGGCTGCCAATGCAGCAGGTCATTGCTTTCAGCCAGCCATGTTTCATAGCCTTTTCCATCAAAAACCAGATAAGTCATGTACCATTGATGCCGGTACCGAAAAACTGTCGGGCAGTCAACCTTTTTTGAGGCATCGGAACCTGTAAGCACAAGACCGTATTTAAAAGGTGTCTTAATCTCATTATAAATATGCTGCATTACCTCATCGCTCACTTTGTTTTGCAAACTCTGAGAATTCAACGACACGTGAAAAAATAAGCAAAATACTGAAAAACAGGCTAATTTATTTTCTATGTCCATACCAGATTAAAAGAATCAATATTTTTTATGATCGTAAAATTAATGGTTTCTGTGCATCT